>JAUVJE010000019.1 GCA_030592355.1 Clostridia bacterium | reverse complement strand
CAGGATCTGATTCAAATATAGGATTAGTTACTGTAAATGAAATTGGATCGCATCCGGATACATCTATTGGATCGCCGTATTGGTCAAAACCAAATACGTCAAAGTCTGCTGCTTCATAAGCATAAAGAGGGCCGGCCGGTCCTGCGATTTCAATTGAAGCTACTGCTGGTTCTGCATAAACAGTAATCATTTCTGATGTTACTATGAATGCCTGATCAGGAATTACGAATGTGAACATTGCCATTCCCGGATCAACTGCGTCAAATGTGAATTCTCCGCCGTCAATATAGTGGCTGCCAGCTGGAATTACGCTTCCGTTTGATGAAAGAACCTGTACTTGTGCCTCATATGGTGAAGGTATAACAGTATCAAACATGGAGCCAACAAGGGTCATTTCCTGTCCATACTGGTCGAAAGCTTTTACATCAAGAATGTGGTTGTCAGTATTTGTATAAAGTCTTACAGCATCTTCATCACTGTTTGTAACTCCGCCTACGGTAATGGTTTCAATGTAAGGAGCTGCATAAATAGGCAGTTCGCCTGATACTGAAAGCATTGAAGGGGGATCATATACGAATACATAAATCGTTTCGCCAGCTGCTGCACTACCTTCGCTAACAAGGTCAACGAGGAATGTTGTGGAAACTACGGGGTCGTAAACATATCCATCATCCTGATTGAATATACTGTAGTTTGTTCCTGTAAGCGACATTGCATTGCCATACTGGTCAAGCAGTGAAACTTCGAGGTCCTGTCCATCTTCAAGATAGAGAGTATCTGCTCCGATTACCAAATCAACAGCATGCCGGGCTACAACATCAAAATCAGCAGAAGAATCGCCGACTGTTACGGTGTATGTTCCTGCAGGAAGGTTGAACAGAGCGGTAAGTGTTACTGTTGCGCCGTCAACGGCTTCAGCTGTAACATATCCTGCCGTTCCCTTCTTAAGGGTTATTGCCGTACCTTCGGGTACATCTGTGCTCATTTCTACAGTAACTGTATCTACTGCTGAAGCATAAGCTGCTACAATAACGAGAGCTTCTTCTTCAACTTCAAATCCAGCTGCTACTGCATCAGCCTCATCAATAACGCCGTCAATCACGAGCTGTGATATAAGTGTTACGTCGGTTGGTGCGGTTGTTTTTGTTCCAAGAGCTTCAACGAGTGCTACAGCCAAATCTTCAATTGTAAGGTCTTCAGCGGCTTTGTCTTCCAACGCTGTAAGTCCTGCTGTTGCTGCAAATGTCATTACATCAGCCCATACAAAATCTACGCCTTCAACATAGCCAAGGGCTACGAGAAGAAGTTTTGTAAATTCCTGTCCTGTAACGGGGTCGTTGGGTCTGAAAGTACCGTCTTCAAATCCAACCCATCCAAGTTGAGGGTTAGCTTTAAGATACTCGAGTACCGGTTGCCAGAATTCAGTTGCGTCTGCTGCGTCGGTAAATGTTTCAGTACCTTCGAAAGCAAGTGCTTCTTCTTCAAGCCCGAGAAGTCTCAGGTAAATTAAAGCAGCCTGAGCTCTTGTTGCGGTTGTAGCAAGGTAGTCCGCTGTTACTCCGTCGCCTGTTCCCACGATAATGCCGAGAGTTTCGCAGGCAGTGCCTTCGCCTTCAGCAAATACGGGAATTGAAACGAAAGAAGCAAGCATAGCTACTGCAAGTACAATCGCTAAGAGTTTTCTTGTTTTCATTCTTATTTCCTCCTAAAAAATTTAATAATTCGGGCATATAAATACCCGGTTTATTTCTTAGACACATAATATCATTATATAAAGAAGACGCTTTGATAATTACACTATTGTAATTCTACTGTTACACAATTGTAATATTACTGTCAAAACCTTTTGTAAACAGACGTTTTCTTTGTTAAAAAAGCATGTTTTTTTACCTTATAAATCCTATGGCAACAGTGGTTTTTTCACGCAATATACAGCACAATATGAAATCATAAAGAATCCGTCTTTGCAGTTGGATGGTTAGAACCTACCGAACAATTAAAAACGCCTTTAATAAAGCTGTGTAATACGTTTTTGAATGATATAAGTGCAATTCCTCTGCTCTGTTTTAGCTTAAACCCTTGCACTTGCATGGGCTTGGAAGGTTCATTTACCTTTGTTCAGCCGCTAATAAATCGAAGAATTGAAGAAGCGACCCCGTAAAACGGAGCCGCTCTCGTAATTTATTCCATTGGTCTTTATTCAGGTTCTATTCAACCGTAAGAACCATGACTGCGCTTCCCGCGCCGGACATTTCAACCACGCTTATACTTGTGGTTCCGTCCGTAGTATAGGTAGTGATTATTCCACTCTGGGTTATCGTAGCTATTGATGAAGAAGTACTGCTGTAATAAATGTTTGCCGCTGCCGTAATATCCACGCCATACTGGTCAAGTATTGTAAGTATCGTTTTAACATCAAATGACGCAACGCTGTTTGCCAATGTGTATGTCGATGGATTGAAGGTCATTGTGTGTACTTCGGGAGCCGCGCTGCTTGCCGTTACCACAACTGATGCGACCGGACTTGCTCCGACCCATGCCTGTATCGTCGTCGAACCGGCTGCGTTTGCATATAGTTCAAGTGTTCCGGTATTCAGAACGAAATCCGTATTATTGTTCGTTATAAGTGTTATTGAACTCGGTACAGGTCCTCCTGCAAGAACAACCGGGGATGAACCGATTTTGCCGCTTATTACCAGTGTCTTATGATAATCGGTGAGCCCTGCTCCGCCTGCATACATCAATGCAACATTGTCAAACATAAATGAAGTTATGTCGCCTGTGCCCACTACTTCAACCTGCATTACAATTTGCGATCCCGCAACTGCACCAGTGCTGTTGTGTTCAACGGTCAGCGTGAAGGTTGTTGTTCCCTCTGTTGTGTCAGATGCTATGAGATTTGGAGAAAGGGTTCCGGATATTGTGTTTCCGACGGTTGACATTGTACTTCCTGAAGTAACCTGGATGTCAATCGTGTAATCCGAGCCGTCCATTTCAAATACCTGGCCGTATTGGTCTCTTACAACTATATTGTCAAGGGTAATTGTCTTTTCGGCATCTAGTTCGAAGTAGTCAGGGAAATCTACGGATTCTATGTATTGTGGCCTGGCTGCTTCATTTACGTCTATTATCATCGAGCCTTGGAATAGTCCATTGTAATAATATGATACCGTGGTTGTACCGGTTGCCGCCGGCATCAGATACAACACTCCTTCAACTCCGTCATACTGGATTCCGCTGTTTGGCAAAACAAGCTGATTAGTTGACACTATATTAAAGGATCCGTAATTAAAGTTTCCAAGAAGAGGTATTGATGCTCCGAGCTGATCGTATGCATATGTCGTCAAATCATGTCTTGTGCCCGACGTAATCATTCCGCTGCCGGGGGTGATTATGAGGTTTTCAAGTGTGGTCGGTTCTGTTACCGTTACATTGTAGAACTCGACAATTCCTTCTGAGGCAACGATAAAGGTTATTCTGGCTTGTCCCGCTGCGAGAGCGTTGAACACCAGTTTCCCTTCTGAGTCTATGGCGAAATTGATTGATGGAACAGCGGCTTCATTGGAGCTTAGCAGTTGCAGGGTTCCGCCGGATGTTGCGAGATCTGAGGTTGTAAGAACATAAATATCACCGTATTGGTCCTGGGTTTCAATAACCAGTTTATGTCCGGAAGTGTTTTCATCTACCTTTGGTGCGCTATTCGCGATTTCAAGGCCGACTATATAGAGCGACTTGATTACCGGTTCTTCATAAACCGGAATTTCTTTTGATACGCTGAAGGTGCTTTCGTAAATGAATACCGTCAGCAAGTCTCCGCCTTCAACCAAAGCCGGGTTGGATGCGTCAACTTTAAAGGTGCTGCCCATATTTATCGTTGTTAATGTTGCTCCCTTGCTTGGATTGAGAACGGAAATAAAGGTAGTGCCCGGTATTGTCATGGGTTCGCCGTACTGATTATATAAAGACACAAGAAGGTCTTGATTGGCCAGCGGGAAAATATGGTCCGCGCCAATGTTTATACCCATCAGGCTTTCCGCTTCTATAGTTATTGGAAATTCGCTTTCGCCGACGATAACCGTATAGTCACCGGGGGTGAAGTTATAAGACCTTGAGAATTTAACAACTTTCCTATTGCTTTCCCATTCCACATCAGCGGGCCAGTCAATTGAACCTCTTTTAATTTTAGCAATGGTTCCGGTTTCGGCTTCCATATTAAGCAATGCCGTGATTTCTTTTGAACCGCTTGCAAATGCATCCGCAATTGTCAGTTCCATGGGAACAAGTCCTGCATTCTGCGCATCAATCAGAGATACGACGCCTTCGTCGATAAGGAACATGATAAGCTGCTGTCCGTCGGCTTTTGTAGCCATAAGGGCTTCAACAAGAGCTGTTGCCAGATCGTCATTGGTTATTTCCATTACGCCTGCAAGTGCGGTAAGTCCCTTACCTGCTGCAAATGTAAATACTTCGCCCCATGTGAAGTCTACGTTTTCAACATATCCGAGGGATACGAGAAGAACTTTGTAGATTTCCTGAGCTGTCATTATTTTATTAGGTGCGAATGTTCCGTCGGGATAACCCTGGAATCCCACATCCGGATTAGCCTTAAGATACGCCAGCATAGGCTGCCAGTAAGGCGTTGCGGTATCAGCATCTGAAAATGTAGCTGTTCCGCCGTATGCATCGGCTTCAACTTCAAGACCCATGAGCCTTAAAAGAATTTTGGCCCCCTGTGATCTGTTTGTATTCTTTGCAAGATATACTTCCGTTACTCCGCTTCCGTCTCCCCTTAGAACGTTAATGGCTGCACATGTCTGCGCATCCTGGGAAACAGCCGCGTTTACAGGCGTAACAAAAAATGCCGCCAACATCGCAACAGTAAGAATCACCGATAGAATTTTTTTCATTGATTTCATACTTAATTTTTCCTCCTTAAATTGATTTTTTCTTTCGTAAATTTTGCAGTCATCATTATATCATTACACATATATAAAAACAATATTAAGCAGGGTGAAAACAAAACCATATTTCTATTCCTATTTGTTTTTCTTTCCGATTAACCGTTTTTTACCTTCTTTGGGAACTATGCCATTTTTTAGTAATCAGTAATTTTCATACAACCTGGGTTTACTGAGTGTGATTAGCACTGTTTTTATTCCCTTCCCGCTGATACCTGCGCTTTTTCTTAAACGAATCTTATTTTCATTTTGTTCCATGTATTTCTTTATTTGCTTTCCCAATTAGCTTTTTTTACTTAACTGTGCCTTTATGCGCTGATACCTGGAAAATTTCAACGAATTATTTAACACAAAAACCGAGAATCCCCCACTTCTTTAAGTGGTGGGAGTATGTCACGAAAAGGTTGTATGGATATACACAAAAGTGTTTTTTGTAAACAGCTTTGCACTTTAAATTCTGCCTGAGGAAAAACAAACATGTGTTTGTGGACAATAATTGCTTTTCCTATTGCTTTTTTAAATTAATATTTATTCATTTTGCGCATAAATCATTCACCGATTGTTTTTTTGCACAGATTGGCCTATAACCTGTTGATAACTGCAACTTCAGTAAACCCCTTGTATAAAGGGATTTCAGCGTGTATTACAATAATTGTTTGTTGGTGTTTTTAATTAATTGTGGATATCCCGGTTATTTTATATATTCTGCATTACTTCCTGTGGATAACTTTGTGTTTTCTGTGGAAATCTATACAAAACGCATACTGATATCCATAGCTTTTACACTATGAGTAAGGTCGCCTGAAGACATGACGTCAACTCCCGGCACTAATTTTTTACCGATATTCTCTTCGGTAATGTTTCCGGACACTTCAACAACCGCTCTTTTGTCAATAATGGTTATTGCTCTTTCTATTTCGTCCTTTTCCATGTTATCAAGCATTATAATATCGGTCCCGGCCCTGACAGCTTCGCCGACCTGATCAAGATTTTCGGTTTCAACCTCTATCTTCATTGTGTGCGGGATGTTTTTTCTGATTTTTGCCACTGCTTTTGCAATACTTCCGGCAGCTTTAATATGGTTATCTTTCAGCATAACGGCATCCGAAAGGGAAAACCTGTGATTTACTCCCCCTCCCACTGTTACGGCATACTTTTCAAGAATTCTTAAGTTGGGAGTGGTTTTCCTTGTGTCGGCAATGACGGCGCCGCATTTAGATGCCAGTTCCGCCATTCTTTTTGTCTTTGCTGCGATTCCGCACATCCTTTGTAAAAAGTTGAGCGCCACTCTTTCGGCCTTAAGGAGCGATATCGTGCGTCCGGAAATTTCAGCCATTACGGTTCCTTTTTGCACTGTCTCCCCTTCTTTGACCAATGGTGTAAATACAGTTTCTTCATCAATAAGGAAAAACACGCGCTCCGCCACAAAAAGACCCGCGGCAATGCCATTTTCCTTCGTGACCATATGCGCTTTTGACCTTTCCTCTCCATTGAAAAGAAAATCCGAGGAAACATCTCCGTGGGGCATATCTTCAATAAGGGCGTTTTTTATTATTTCATCAATCATTAAATTCGAAAGTTTCATCGTTTACCTTCTTCCTTGTACAAATTATATTGCATTTCCATGATTCCTGTGGATTAGGATAATCATTTCTATAATGAGCTCCCCTGCTTTCCTCTCTCTTAAGTGCTGAAGAAACAACGAGCCTTGCGATTGTAGCCATATTAAGCACCTGGCACTGCGCCATGGAACGGCACCTGCTGTCGCTTAACTCCCCGAGTATGGCACCGGTCCTTTTCTTTGCTTCTTTTAATCCAATGCCATTTCTTATAATTCCGGCATGTGTGCTTATAATATCTTTGATTTCTTTTTCGTATTCTGACCTGGGGCGTTTGAATGAACCCCATTTAGTGGTTGATTTTCTTGTTACAGGTGTTCCGTTTTTTGTCTTTTTAACGGCTGAATTGATTTCCTGTGAAATTCTGTGTCCAAAAACCAAGCCCTCAAGAAGTGAATTGCTGGCGAGTCTGTTCGCTCCATGGATTCCCGTACAGGCGACTTCGCCGCAGGCAAACAGATTATCAATACCCGTCCTTCCCAGTGAATCTGTTTTAATGCCGCCCATGCAATAATGTTCTGCAGGCGCAACGGGAATATAATCCTTTGAAATATCAATATCGTATTCAAGGCATGTGGCGAATATTTTTGGGAATCTGTTTTTGAGGTATTCCCTGTCTTTGTGAGTTATATCAAGATAAACGCACTCAGCGCCTGATTTTTGAATCTCTGAGAAAATTGCACGGGCAACTATATCCCTTGGCGCAAGTTCCTTAAGCTCATGGTATTTCTCCATGAACAATTCGCTGCGGCTGTTTTTTAATACCGCACCTTCACCTCTGACTGCCTCAGAAATGAGAAAGCTTTTATTTTTTTCATGATAAAGCGCCGTGGGATGGAATTGAACAAATTCCAAATCCGTCAATGTCGCTCCCGCACGATACGCCATGGCCATTCCGTCTCCGGTTGCAACTGTGGGGTTCGTTGTATTTTTATATAATTGGCCGAAACCGCCCGAGGCGCAAATTACATGGCTGCATTCATATATTATCTGCCGGCCTTCTTTTTGGTCTAGCACAACGGCGCCACGGCATTTTCCTTCTTCTGTAATGATATCAATGGCAAATGTTTTTTCCCGCATTGTTATATTGTTTTTCTGCTCTGCCGCAGCGATCAGTTTGTCGCATACTTCTTTTCCCGTGAAGTCGCCGGCGTGGATTATCCGACGCTGGCTGTGTGCCGCTTCTTTTGTAAGGGACAGGTTTCCTTTTTTCATATCGAAATTTACACCGAGGTTACAAAGATCCTGTATGTTTTTCCGGGCCTCGCTGACCATTATCCATACCATTTCTTCATCACTGAGTCCGGCACCGGCATATACAGTGTCATCTTTGTGGTATTTCGGAGAGTCTTCTTCTCCAAGCGATACGGCAATTCCCCCCTGTGCGAGTGCAGAATTGCTTATATCAATTTCTTCTTTTGCCAATATGGTTATGTTTATATGAGGTTTTATACATAGGGCTGTATAAACGCCCGCGATGCCGCTTCCGATTATAAGAACATCGGTTTTAATAACTTTTTCGTTTCCGTTCAGATTCGATATATATCTTTTCAAAGTTTTCTCCGTTTACTTACCCGGCAACACTTTCGGATTGATTGCCCGCCTATACCGCGGCCACCATGCGCTCAAGACATCCCCTGGCGCGGTCCATGATGTCTTTATCTAATTCAATTATGTATTTTTCTTCATTTAGAGAGATAAACAGTTTTTCCATGTCGATTTTCTTCATGTCGGCGCATATCATGTCCACCTGAGCCAGATATGTAGTTTTTCCAGGTGCAATCAAGCTTAATCTGTCTATGACGCCGATTTCAGTGGCAATGATAAATTCTTTTTCTTTGCTCGTTGTTACATACTCAAGTATTGCCTTGGTGCTTCCGATGAAGTCTGACACGGCCAGTATGTCTCCCCTGCATTCAGGGTGTGCGGCTATTTTTGCAGCCGGGTGTTCCCTTTTAAGTTTTTCCACCGACTCTCGCCGGAGCTCGTCGTGCACGGGACAATATCCATCCCAAAGTGTAAATTCCTTTTCCGGTATTTGCGACGCAACATAGGCGCCGAGGTTTCTGTCCGGCACAAATATTATTTTATCGTTATCAATTGACATTACTATATCAACGGCGTTTGACGATGTACAGCATATATCGCTTTCTGCTTTTACGGCGGCGGATGAGTTTATGTAGCACACCACGGCTGCTTCCGGGTTCTCTTTTTTTAACCGTTTGAGTCCTGCGGTATCCACCATATCGGCCATTGGGCATCCTGCATCTATTTCAGGCAAAATGACTTTTTTATCCGGAGACAGTATTTTTGCGCTTTCAGCCATGAACATAACACCGCAGAAAATAATCGTATCGTAATCATTGGCGGCGCAGAATTTGCTAAGCTGGAAAGAATCACCGACAATATCAGCAATTTTCTGTATTTCAATCGGTTGGTATGTATGCGCCACTATCACCGCGTTTTTTTCTTTTTTAAGTTTGTTTATTTTTTGTACAAGGGTCATTTTTATCCCTCTTTCAACTATCATTTTTTTGTGCCATTATAATAACACATCCGCAGACTATCTTCAGCCGTTCACGGCTGTTTTTATAAAACTTCCCGGGGAATATTTCTTATTTTTTCTGGTTTTCGAAAAAACCTTCCGGGAAGGTTTTTTGATTCCGGGAAGGTTCTTTATTTTTTTATTAAGTTATTTTTATTCTGGTGTTTTTTCCTCTTCTTCATTAAGTGGTTCTACAGGCTCGCCTCCGGTTGCTTCAGGCATTTCGTCTTCTTCGTCTTCCGGCATTATTTTGGCAAGAGAAACCACTTTGTTGTCCTCTCCCGTCCTCATAAGGGTTACGCCCTGCGTCGCCCGGCCTAAAATACTGATTTCCGCCGCAGACATTCTGATAACTATCCCGGAAGTGGAAATTAATAGTATATCATCGTCTTCGCTTACTATTTTTGTTCCTATTATTTTGCCGGTTTTATCTGTGACTTTATATGTAAGGATTCCTTTTCCCCCGCGTCTTTGCTTTGTGTATTCTTCTACATATGTTCTCTTGCCAAAGCCGTTCTCAGTAACTGCCAACAGGGTGTCTTCTTCAGAAACCGTTTCCATTCCAATCACATAATCATCCTGCGAAAGTCTGATGCCTATTACACCCTGGGCAACCCTTCCCATTGTGCGCACGTCTTTTTCGCCGAATTTTATAGACAACCCTCTGTTGGTTGCTATCATTATAGTAGCCTTTCCATCCGTGAGTCTAACTTCTATTAATTCGTCTTCTTCACGCAGCGTAAGGGCAATAATCCCGCCTTTTCTGATATTTGCAAATGATGCGAGCGGGGTTTTTTTGACAACACCCATTCGCGAGCACATAAACAAATTCAGGTCTTCTTCCATGTCGGCCACCGGAATAACCGCCGTAATCTTTTCCCCTTGGTCGAGTTGAAGCAGATTAACAACAGCCGTTCCCTTGGCCGTTCTTCCTGCCTCGGGAATCTGATATCCCTTCAACTTGTAAACCTTGCCGTTGCTGGTAAAGAATAAAATATATGAGTGGGTTGATGTAAGGAAGAGATCCACGACATAATCTTCTTCCCTGGTGCGAAGGCCGGTTATTCCCCTTCCTCCCCGGCGCTGGCTTTTATACGTGTCCGCAGGAAGTCTTTTGATATATCCAAAGTGCGTAAGTGTTATAACAACCTTTTGTTCTTCAATTAAGTCTTCGTCTTCGAAATCTGCTTCGTCAACTGTTATTTTTGTTCTTCTTTCGTCAGCGTAGCGTTTTCTTATTTGCTCAAGCTCTTCTTTTAATATTCTTTCTACTTCTCTTCTATCTGCGAGAACACCGCTGTAATAAGTAATTTTCCCGGTCAAATCGTTGTATTCGCCCTGAAGCTTAAGTATCTCGAGTCCTGTCAGCCGCCCCAGCCTCATATCAACTATGGCTTGGGCCTGTCTGTCAGTAAAATCATACTGGCGTACAAGATTTTCTTTTGCTTCGGGTTCGTTTTTTGATTGTCTTATTGTGGCTATTACTTCATCAAGAATATCCACTGCTTTTATAAGCCCCTGAAGAACATGGGCTCTGGCCTCGGATTTATCAAGGTCAAACTTTGTCCTTCTTCGGATAACTTCTACCTGATGTTCCACATAATGCCAGATTGCCTGTTTTAGGTTCAGCACCCTGGGCTCATACCCGCCGTTTTCAATCGGCACCAATGCCAGCATATTCATATTGAACGCGGACTGAAGCTGGGTGTGTTTATGCAACCGGTTAAGCGTTACATTGACATTGGCATCCCTTTTAAGCGTTATTACTATACGCACCGGGTCGTTTCTGTCGGATTCGTCATTTATATCGGAAATGCCGTCAATTTTCTTGTCTTTTACAAGGTCTGCTATTTTTTCAATAAGCCGCGCCTTATTAACTTGATACGGCAGGTCTTTTACAACTATTACTGTTCGTCCTGTCTTTGTCTCTTCAAGTTCCGTTTTACTCCGCACAACGACACGGCCTTTGCCGGTTTTATATGCCTGGCGTATGCCGCTTCGCCCTATTATTGTTCCATATGTCGGAAAATCAGGCCCTTTTATATAATCATTCAGTTCTTCAATGGTAATTTCCGGGTTATCCAGCATTGCGAAAATACCGTCTATAACTTCTCCCAGATTGTGGGGCGGTATATTAGTGGCCATTCCTACCGCTATTCCTGACGAACCGTTTACAAGCAAGTTGGGGAATCGGGCCGGCAGAACGACCGGTTCCATTTCATGGTCGTCAAAGTTCGGCTTAAAATCAACAGTGTCTTTATTAATATCGTGAAGAAGCTCTGCTGCCATTTTTGTAAGCTTTGCTTCTGTATATCTCATTGCTGCGGCTGAATCGCCGTCCCGCGAACCAAAGTTTCCATGGCCGTCTACCAAGGTATATCTGAGCGAAAAATCCTGGGCCATTCTGACAAGGCTTTCATATACGGCCGCATCTCCGTGAGGATGGAATTTTGCAAGCACTTCGCCAACAGTGGACGCACATTTTCTATAACTTTTTTCCGGAAGAAAACCAAGAAGGAGCATGGCATAAAGGATTCTGCGATGCACGGGTTTAAGACCGTCCCTTACATCGGGAAGAGCTCTGTCAGCTATAACGCTCATGGCGTATTCTATAAAAGATTTTTTAATTTCATCTTCAATTTGAATGGGTATTATTCTTGTTACGTCTGTGTTATATTCTTCGGGCATTTATTTACTCCAATTACTGTATGTACATTATATATATTATACTATAGCGGAACTTTCATGTCCATTCTAAAGGCTGTTTTTATCAAATGCTAAAATCTTGCTTTTCAGTATAAATCTTCATATGGCTGCCCTTGGTTCTTTTCTGTAATATCCGCTTGTTTGTGTTATCATTGTATCAATAGATTTTTGGTTTTCCGAAGGGTGTTGGGAGCCCGGAAGGCATTGGGATCTGAGGCGGTTATGAAAGTTGATATCCTGGGATTAAAAATTGATGATGTTACCATGGACGAAGCGGTAAAAAAAGTCCTTGGTTTCACGCAGTCAAAAAAGAGTCATTCAATTTTTACCCCCAATGCCGAAATGGCCATGGCTGCAGTAGGCAATTCTGATTATATGGCCGTCCTGAATTCAGCTGATCTTTTGATACCGGATGGTTCGGGCGTAGTCCTCGGGGCAAAATTTCTTGGAACCCCTTTAAGGGAAAAGGTCGCCGGAATTGAGCTGGTGTTAAGCTTATTATCCTCCGGACGAAAACTGTCTGTTTTCATATACGGGGGTAAACCCGGCATAGCGGAAAAAGCTGCAGAAAATATAAACGAGAAATTTCCTTCTATAAATATCTGTGGAATAATACACGGCTACCACGATGCTTCTCTTGAAGACAGTCATATTGAAATAATAAACAATGCATCACCGGATTTTTTGTTTGTCGCACTAGGTTTTCCTAAACAAGAAGAATGGATTCACAGAAATATCGACCGAATAAAGCATTGTTCTGCCATAGGTTGCGGGGGCACAATAGATTATCTTGCCGGCGTGGTTAAAAGAACTCCGAAATTCATGATTAATTTAAATTTGGAATGGCTGGACAGATTGATTCGACAGCCAAGGCGTCTTGGGCGCATGCTGCGGATTCCTGTTTTCTTGTTTCGGTGTTTAAAGGAACGGCTCTTTAAAAAACATAAATAGTTTTTCTAAAGAGGTCTTTTGCGCGGAGTTCCGGCTTGTCTGGGATAAATACCCGGGGTCTTCTTAATTTTTCCAATATATATAAGGGTTCTTTCAAAGTCTGTACCAGATAATATCAGATTTTCAGTTTTTACAAGCCTTCCTCCCAGTTTTTCAATCGCGTGAGCCGAGGCTTTCACTTCAAAAACAGCTTCCGGCCCTTTCATCGCAATAAAAACCCCATTTTTTTTAACAAGAGGAAGACAATACTCACACAAAACAGGCAGATTTGCCACAGCCCTGGCCGTCACTACCTCAAATACCTCTCTGAATTCCCCTCTTCCGGCATCTTCAGCTCGAATATGAACCGCACTGCAATTTTTTATTCCAAGTTCAGTAATAAGCATTTCTAGAAATTTTACGCGCTTTTTCAGCGAATCCATAAGTATGACCTCTCCTTTGAATCCTGATATTTTAAGCGGCAGTCCGGGAAATCCGGCCCCAGTTCCCACATCAGCAAGACTTTTACGACCCATCACAGCCTCCCTTATGCTCAGGGAATCAATAAAATGCTTTATGGTTATTCCTTCTTCATCTGTTATTGCCGTAAGATTAAATTTTGCATTCCACTCAATCAGCAAATCTTTATAAAGCAAAAAGCGTCTTATTGCATCGTCATCAGCCGGGATATTGTTTTCATTAAAATACTTAAGCAGTACATCTCTCATTTTCGTTTCCTTCTCCTTTGTTCAAGATAAATCAGCAGTACGTTTATGTCAGACGGAGATACGCCGGAGATTCTTGAGGCCTGTCCGACGGAACATGGTTTTACGGCATCAAGTTTCTGTCTCGCCTCAATTCTGAGGCCTCCAATTTTCGAATAAATTATACTGTCCGACAGAAATTTCTTCTCGTTTTTTTCAAAGCGTTCAACCTGTTGTTTCTGTCGCTTTAGATATCCCTCGTATTTGCACATTACCTCAATAGCTTCTTCATATACCGAATTACATTCGGGAACATCAGAATCAATGCTTTTCAGTTCCCTGTAGCTTACGCCGGGTCTTTTTAAAAGCGCATCCGCAGAAATACCGCTTTTAACTTCATTAGCTCCTTTTTTAGTAAGAAACGCATTAACTTTTAACGGCGGAAAAATTTTCTTTTTTAACCGTTGAAGTTCATTCTTTATAAATTCCTTTTTATTAAGAAATTCAATATAACGTCCTTCTGAAATAAGTCCAATCTCATACCCCTGTGCTGTGAGCCGCATATCCGCATTGTCTTGTCTTAAAAGAAGCCTATACTCACTTCTCGATGTCATCATTCTATATGGTTCGTTAGTTCCTTTGGTCACAAGATCATCTATTAAAACGCCTATATATGCCTCTGCCCGTCCTAATGCAACAGGTTTTTTACTCATCACTTTTCTTGATGCATTAATACCCGCCATTAATCCCTGCGCTCCTGCTTCTTCATATCCGGAACTGCCGTTGCTCTGGCCGGCGGAATATAGCCCCTCGTAATTCTTGAATTCAAGAGATGACTTCAATTGCAGGGGATTGATACAATCATATTCAATCGCATATGCGGTTCTCATGGTTTTTGCACGTTCCAGCCCTTTTATTGTCTTTAGCATTTTTTCCTGAATATCTTCAGGCAGGGAAGACGACATTCCCTGAACATACATTTCGCGGGTGTTAAGTCCCATTGGTTCAATGAATATCTGATGCCTGGGCTTATCGCTGAACCTTACGACTTTATCTTCAATTGAAGGACAGTATCTCGGGCCCACTCCATTGATTTCTCCCCCGAAAAGCGGCGACCTGTCAAGATTTGCTCTTATCACTTCATGGGTTTTTCCATTGGTGTAGGTTAAATAGCAGGATTTTTGTTTAATTTCAATTTTTTCTGTTTCAAAAGAGAATGGCACAATCGGTTCATCGCCTTTTTGCTCTTCCATGGCTGAAAAATTTATGCTGTTGCGGTGTATTCTGGCCGGCGTTCCAGTTTTGAATCTCATCAGTTCTATTCCTGCTTTTAATAAACAATTTGAAAGTTCATTCCCAGGAAAAAGTCCGTCGGGCCCTCCGGGATAGTTGACCTCGCCGATAATAATTCTGCTTTTTAGATAAGTGCCTGAACAAATTATTGCACAGTTGCAGTTGAAAACAGCTCCGGTGTGAGTTTTAACACCAATAACTTTCTTGTTTTTATCAAATATGACTTCTGTAACTTCAGCCTGTTTCAAATCAAGGTTTTTTTGTTCTTCAAGGTTTTTTTTCATTTCTTCTTGATATGCGCGTCTGTCAATCTGTGCTCTTAAGGAATGCACTGCCGGTCCTTTTGCTTTATTCAGCATTCTCGATTGTATAAGAGTTGCGTCTGCGGCTTTTCCCATCTGTCCGCCAAGGGCATCTATTTCTCTGACAAGATGGCCTTTCGCGGTTCCGCCTATGCTTGGGTTGCACGGCATGTTGGCAACGCTGTCAATATTGAGAGTAAAAACTACCGTTGAACAACCAAGCCGTGCCGCTGAAAGCGCCGCTTCACAACCTGCATGACCCGCTCCTATTATTACTATATCGTATTTTCCGGCAATGTATTCCATGCTATTTACCCACACAGAACCTTTCGAATATGGTTCGTATTATATCCTCTCCTGCACTCTCGCCAGTGATTTTCCCGAGTTCTTCGGCCGCAGTTGTCAGGTCAACCGACATCAGATCTAAAAAAGCATTGCTTTTACCTGTTTCAACCGCTTTTCCAACGGCTTCAAGCGCTTTGTCTATATGTAATTTATGACGTGCGTTGGTAACTGCTATGTCTCCTATATCCACACTTCCCTTTGTTATGCGCGAATACACTGCATCAAGAATTTCGTCTGTTCCGAAATCATTTGACAGAATCCCCTTTATTACATTTTTTAAACCAATATATTCAACGATATCGTTTCCGTCTTTCATGTCGGTTTTATTGACCACAAAAACTGTTTCCTTTTTCTTTATTTGGTCTATGAGATTCTTGGTTTCTTCGTCCAATCCTCTGGCGGCATCAAGTATAAGTATTATTAATTCGCTTTTTTCTTTCAATGCAAGTGATTTTTCAACTCCCAGTTTTTCAATAAAATCATCGGTTTGGCGAATTCCTGCAGTGTCATGGAGAATTATAGGATAACCCTTTAATGAAAATTGCACTTCAAGCACATCTCTGGTTGTTCCGGGAATATGTGTAACAATTGCTTTTTCTTCTCCTGTAACCATATTGATAAAGGTGGATTTTCCGGCATTCGGCGGACCCAGCACTGCAATATTAAGCCCTTCTCTCAGTATCCGTCCGGTTTCATAGTTTTCAACCAATTCAAACAGTTGGCTTTCTATTAACATTGCCTCTTCAACGGCTGCCGATGTTGCTATTTTATCATCCTCATATTCCGGATAATCAATGGAAACGCCAATATGTGAAAGGAGAAAAATTATTCTTTGTCTTATTTTTTTTATTTTATTCCCTGTGCGTCCTTCTAATTGTATGGCTGCGCTTTTTTCGCTCTTCTTTGTTTTTGAATTTATAAGATCCATGACCGCCTCTGCCTGCGAGAGGTCTATGCGTCCGTTTAAAAATGCTCTTTTCGTGAATTCTCCGGGTTGGGCCGGAACCGCCCCTTCTGAAAAAACACGCTCTAGAATTTTATGAGTTACGACAGTTCCTCCGTGGCAGTTGATTTCAACTACATCTTCGCGTGTATATGTCCTGGGTTTTTTCATTTTTAAAACCAGTACCTCGTCTATAGTTTCATTTTTTTCATTAACTATTTTACCGTAAGTCACGCTATGGCTTTGCAAAAGCTTAAAGTTCTTTCCACACCTAAAAATGCGGGATGCTATTTCAAAGGCTTTTTCCCCGCTCATTCTGACACAGCTTATGCCGCCGGTGCCCGGTGGCGTCGAAATTGCCGCTATTGTATTAAAACCATCCATATGCACCTCCTGTTTCTGTTTGTTCCATGACCTTATTCTTGCCTTGGGCATATTTGTCCCCGAGGACAAATGTCTTATGCCTGTCTTTTCTGAGACAAAATGTTTATTTGGTTTAAAAAAAGGCTGTTGTGTAAGCAATCCTTTCACAACAGCCTTTTTATTATTTATGTTTAGTTGTAAGAACATTTTACCCTTCTATGTTCTTTATTACAACTTTTCGATTAGGATCTTCTCCTACGCTGTAAGTTTCCACATTTTCATTCTTCTGTAAAGTTGAGTGAATTATTCTTCTTTCGTAAGGATTCATGGGTTCAAGCGACATACTTCTGCCTGTCTTTTCAACTTTGTAAGCAAGACGGTTGGCCAAGTTCTGAAGAGTTGTCTCGCGTTTTTTTCTATAGTCTTCGGTGTCAAGAATTATTTTTTTATATGTTGTATTATTTCTGTTTACAACAAGGCTTGTAATGAACTGCAGCGCATCGAGGGTTTCTCCTCTCCTGCCGATTATAACTCCACTGTTGTTGCTTTCAATATTAACCTTCATAATCTCTTCGTCGTCTATAATGTCCAATGTTGCATTTAAGCCCATTTTTTCGAACAATTCTTCAAGAAAGTCTCTTGCAATTTCTGTAGCGTAATCATAAAGGATGACGCGAACTTTAGCTTCCTTAGCTTTTCTTAGCCCTAAAAGAGATTTTCCCCCTTCTTCAAGAATTTCTATTTCAACCTGGTCTTCAGTTACGTCTAATTCCTCAACCGCAAGATTAACGGCTTCTTCAACGGTTTTAGCTGTTTTTTCAATTACTACATTACCCATTTACTTTTTACCTCCGTCGCTTTTCTTTTTATCCCCCTTGGATTTCCCTGCGTCTTTTGAGGCTTTGGTTTCTTTATTATCTATTTGCTTAACGTCTTTTCCCTCGGCTTCTTTCATCTTTTTTTGATAATTAATATACAGCTGCTGAAAAATTTGGAAGGCATATGTACATATCCAATATAAAGCCATGCTTGCGGGAAGGATGAATGAAAAATAAACCGTCATTCCCGGAATCATGTATTTCATTGCATTCGTCATACCGGCTGCAGGGTTCTTTTCTTCTACCTTGCCTTTTTTAGGTTCTTCCTTTTTAGGCGGCGTCATCAACCGCTGTGAAATAATAGTCATTATCAGGGCAACAAGCGGCAATATCAGCAACGGAAGATAAATCCCTAATTCTTCTTTAGGAATATTCCACAACTGCCATTGCGGCACTTTACCTAGGTTAAGTCCGAGGAAATTAAGATTAATTAAGTCTGCGCCGGTAATTGCCTCATTAAGATACTGCGGATTGTTATTTAACACATCTATAAGTTTCAACTCGTTGAATTGATTTATCTTTGTTATTGTTTCAATGTCCTTACTGGAATAAAGAATAGAGTTTATAAGTTCTTTCGGAAGACTGTTTGCAAGTGCAATTACGGCCTCATTTGTTTTGCCGACAACTAATGTGAGCGGTCTTCTTAAAACTGAATACAGGGCAATAAGTACCGGAAACTGGAAAAGCATCGGCAGACATCCCCCCATGCAACTAACATTTTTTTCCTTATAAAGTTTCTGTATCTCAGCATTTACTTTTTCTTTATCGTT
>JAUVJE010000082.1 GCA_030592355.1 Clostridia bacterium | reverse complement strand
CAAGGAGCGTAATTCTGAAGAGTAAAGCTGAAGAACTGGCCAAAGCAACCAATAAAGAAGAGGAATTTGCCCTTTATAAAGCGATTGAAAGACTGGCGCCCGTGGTTTTCAAGGAAGTAAAGAAAAACGACAAGGACTTATGTGCCAATGTGGATTTCTATTCAGGATTCGTTTATGAGATGCTGGGAATTCCAAAAGATCTCTTCACACCTTTGTTTGCGACAGCAAGGATAGCCGGCTGGTGCTCGCATGTGGTTGAAGAAGTGCTGAACGGAGGAAGAATTATTCGTCCTGCGTATAAAAACACAAGCAAAGCTTGTATTTACAAGATGTTGTCGGAGAGATAATATATTTTTCAGCTCCCGTGTAAAGCAGGAGCTGCTTTTTTATTTCTTAATTTCTTAAATATGCCCGAGGCATATTTAAGAAATTAAAAACTTCATATTTGAGTGGTTGATATTTTTTAATGTGTAAAGTCAAAGCAGCAGACACATTCCGTATTTTAATAATTTGCATTCTAGGTACTACAGAATCTTTCATAGCAGTCTATAGAACATTTTCAAGAACATATTCGATAATATCATCGTCTGTATAGATATAGTCAGGATTGATGCCGGCTTTGTTAAGAGCTGTTCCGTCAGGTGCAATCCATTCAAGAGTCGTTGCTTTTACATAGAAACCCCGGAGAAGGGTTATCCTGGTTTGCCCCACATACTTTCCATAGGTGGGGGTTCCGACGGTTGTTACGCCGTCAAGTGTATAGTATAGAGCTGTAATCAGTTGTTCTGAAGCAGAAGCAGTGTGATTATTCTGAAGAATTATAAGATTACTAAAAGATAGTGTTTTAATTGCATTTGCTTTAATATCGGTGGTTTTATGACGGCGGTATTCAGTAAGCATGACGGTACCCTTGTCAATAAAATAGTCCGCAATTTCAAGTATGACATCTACATCGCCCCCACCGTTATCCCGAAGGTCCAGTACGAGATTATCGTATCCTTTGATTACATCAACAGAGTTTTTGAAAAAATCCAAAGTTACGGGAGTGAAGTTGGTAAGCAGCATATAAACAGTATCAGGAGCAAGTTCCAGAATATGAGATTGAGCGGCTTTTTCATCCCGACCTGATGTATATGATTGAAATTGAGATGGGTTGTACTGGTATGTATAGTAATCGTTGCCGGTGCTATTTATCATATTTGTAACAGCGGCGATGCTCAGGTTGTCAAAGTACCTCAGTTGGCTGCCTGTGTTTTCAATACCCACATGCTCACTGATAAGACCGTTGAGTATGTCAGTATGGATATATCTTTGTGTCATTAAAGCCTTGAAACTGATGTAATCCCAATTGAGGAAGACAATGGCGCCGAGTAACAGCGACAATACAAGAAAAAACACAGTCGATATCATGAATACATTTTTCCAAATCCTATTTTTTCTACTGTAGATTCCCATAAAATACCTCATATTTTCAATAAACACAATTATACACGAATTTTGAAGATTCAGTATAAACTTGTTAATTATTGATCACCCTCCGGGTGATTGTTAAATTTATTGCAAAGGGTGGGAAATTAGGTTAAAATTTATATGATATATTCGGGGAGGTATTGCAAATGATTAGTGCCGGTGATTTTAGAAACGGACTTACTTTTGAGATGGACGGGCAGTTGTGCCAGGTAATTGAATTCCAGCATGTTAAGCCGGGTAAGGGCGCAGCCTTTGTCAGGGCAAAAATCAAGAATATCATAACAGGATCGACAACTGAAAAAACTTTTAATCCTAATGACAAGTATGAAAAAGCCAGAATTGAAAAAAGGGATATGCAGTATCTCTATAGCGATGGCGAGCTTTTCTTTTTTATGGATACTGAAACATATGAGCAGCAGCCTCTTAACAAGAATCAGCTTGGAGATGCTTTGAAATATGTTAAAGAAAATGATACGGTCGAGGTTCTTTCATATAAAGATAAGGTTTTCGGCGTAGAACCGCCTTTCTTTGTAATTTTGGAAATCACAGACACCGAACCCGGATATAAAGGCGATACAGCCCAGGGGGCAAACAAACCTGCAACCGTTGAAACCGGCGCTGTAATAAAAGTGCCGCTTTTTATAAACATCGGCGATAAGGTAAGAGTCGATACACGTTCCGGGGAATACATGGAAAGAGCTTAAAATGGACTATCTTGCTGACAGAACCAAGAAACTTAAAAAGCATTCAGAGAAACTGGAACTAAATACAAAACAGGTGGAATTTGTTAAAGAACTATTTTTTCTGTTAGAAGATATGACGGTAATTATTGATGATTTAACAGATGCCGTTGATGAGTTGGATATGAGGCTTCTTGAAATAGAACAACAGCATGATAATGTTGACCGGGAAAAGTAGGGTTAACGCCCAACCTTCATATTTTTTATATGCTTAAAACCGATTGGGAAAAAACAACTGGGAGATTTGACAAATGGTGGGCGCGGAAAACCGGGACTGTACTTATAGTCGCTGATATAAAGCGCTCAGGACCTATTTACTCTGATCTTGAAGAATTAACTAATACTAAAACAGCTTTTCACAGACACTTGGCTTATCTTAAAAACGGAGCTTTTTTTGGCGATGCCATTCCGGACATGAGCGCTTATCTCGGCCCCGGAAGCTTATGTACATTTATCGGAGCCGAACCTATACACCGTAATAATACAATCTGGTACAAGGATAGATGTTCCACTTTTGACGAAGTAAGGGAAAACTGTATTCAATTTATTGAGGGCTATGATTCGGGAAAATTCTTATGGTATGACTGGAGTCTTAGAGCCACCGAATATTATAAAGCTGCATCAGAGGGCGAATTTATGACATCAATGCCGGATTTGCAGCAGAACCTGGATATATTGGCGGCTGTTATGGGCGCGGATAGAATGTTCATGGAAATCATTGATTATCCCAAAAAAGCAAAAGAGTTGCTTGAATTGCTTTTTGAAGTATGGAAAAAAGCATTTAACGCGCACCATAAGAGGATTATAGATAATAACGGATACTCGGCCTATACCCACTACAATATTATGGGGAAGGGGAAAACCAGTGTGCTTCAAAGCGATATATCTTGTATGATGTCCTGCGATATGTTTGATGCATATGAGATGCCGTTTCTAAAAAAGCAATGCAGGGAACTGGACAATGTTATATACCATTTGGACGGCCCCGGAGCAATAAGGCATCTTGATTCAATTCTTACACTGGAAAAAGTGAGTGCTATACAATGGGTGCCCGGAGCTGGGCGGCCTGGCAATGCCGACGGTTGCTGGCATCACCTTTATGATAAAATAGCAGAGAATGGCAAAGGTATTTATATTTTTCTATGGCTCAATGAAATAGACGCCTTTGTAGAAAAGTATGGCGACGGGCGCTTATTTATAAGGACATTTGCCGATACCTGCGAAGAGCAGGAACGGCTTGTTAATAAATACATATAAATTTATTCGGGGGTAAGCATGAAAATCAATGTTACGGTATGGAATGAAGGCAGACATGAAAAACTCAGCAAAAAAATTGCAGCGGTATATCCTGAGGGTATACATGGTGCAATCGGAGGCGCTTTGGCAAAGGACAGAGGGTTTAATGTAAGAACCGCCACCCTGGACGATCCGGACCAAGGGTTGCCCGTTGATGTACTGAATGATACAGACGTTCTTATATGGTGGGGACACATGGCCCACGGTGATGTGGATGATGCTCTTGTAGAAAAAATAGCCGGCCGTGTCCGTGGAGGAATGGGGATTATAGTCCTTCATTCGGGACACTATTCAAAGATTTTCAAAACCCTTACAGGAACAAACTGTTCCCTTAGATGGAGGGACGACGACAGCTGCAGGGTTTGGGTAGTTAATCCCGCTCATCCCATAGCTCAGGGAATCGACGGATACATTGACCTGAAAAATGAGGAAATGTACGGGGAACCATTCGGTATTCCGAATCCTGATGAAGTTGTTTTTATATCCTGGTTCGGCGGCGGCGAGGTATTTCGGGCAGGATGCTGTTTCAATGTGGAACGCGGTAAAATGTTCTATTTCCAGCCCGGGCACGAGGCTTACCCGACATTCTATAATGAGAAAGTTCAGCTGGTTTTAGCCAATGCCTGCAGATGGGCTGCCCCTGTTGGGGAAATACAGAGCACAGCCTCATGCGAACACAGAAAAATTCCAACCGGAGAGGTGAAATAAGTGAAAAAGTACAAGTATTGCTGTATAGGCGCCGGAGGCATAGCCAAATGGAAGCATTTGCCCGGATACGGAGCTTTAGAAAATATTGAAATATGCGCTATATGTGATATCAACGAAAACGCATTCGATTGGGTTAAGGAAAAATATCCTGGAATCAGAACATATAGAGACTATCCTGAGATGCTTGATTCTGAAAAACCGGACATAGTCAGCATATGCACTCCTAATAAATTCCATAAGCAAATGACTATTGATGCTTTTAAAGCGGGTGCGCATGTGCATTGTGAAAAACCCATGGCGATGAATGAGCAAGAAGCACTTGATATGATAAAAGCCAGGGACAAATATGATAAAAGGCTCATGATTGGTTTAAACAACCGATTTACAAATGAGGCATTTTTTATCAGGGACTACATATCAAACGGACATTTGGGGGATATTTATTATACCCGGTGTGGTTGGCGCAGAAGAAGGGGAATACCAGGCATGGGCGGATGGTTTACTCAAAAAGCTCTTTCCGGCGGCGGGCCTCTGATAGATTTAGGGGTTCATATGATTGATCTTTCCATGTACATGATGGATTCTCCCGAACCTATAACTGTTTCTGCATCCACATACCGAAAATTCGAGGGGTGCAAAACAAGGAATATGGTATTTGATCCTAAGAAAAATGGAATCTTCGATGTCGAAGATTTGGCGGTGGGTTTTGTGCGATTTGCTAATGGTGCCAGCCTTAGCTTTGAAGTATCTTTTGCCATGAACAATGATGAGGAAGAATGGTTTTATGAATTATTTGGCACCAAGGGTGGTGTAAAATACAGGAAGGGCAAACTTGCTATTTACAGCGAGATGAACGATACACTGGTGGATATATATCCCGATACAAATTACAAAACAAAGGCGCTTGATGAATTCAGACACTTCATTGATGTAATTGAAAAAAAGAAAAAAAACATTTCCCCTGCTGAAGACGCACGTAAAATGATGAAATTGATTGAAGCGGCTTATGAATCCGCCGATTTGGGAAAGGAAAAAAGTGTATAATGCTGAAGCCCAAGCTTTTGACAAAGGATAATGCAGTTGAAATAAAGGAATTTTTGAAGTATTCAGATAAATACATGTCGCTTGCGAAATTCCCAACTTTATATTTGTGGCATGAATACACAGAGTTAAGCTATGATATTAAAGATGAATTTTTATTCCTATTTGAATGTAAGTTTGATAATACTGCCTTGATGCCCTTCGGAAGCGGCGATCTCGAAAAAGCAATGTTTCATCTTGAGGAGTATTGCAGAAATATTTCGAAAAAGGGGCGGCTGTATTGCATGGGTGAGGAAGATAAGAACAGAATCAAGGAAATTTTCCCGGACCGGTATATAATAGACGAACTGTTTGAGTTCGGCGAGTATGTATATCGAAAGGATAGTTTGGCGGAATTGACGGGGAAGAAATACGCAAAAAAAAGAAATCATATAAGTAAATTCATGAGACAGTCAGGGGATGTGTATGAATACTGCAGCATCTCTAATGATGATCGGGCGGAACTTAAAAATGTAATAGATACATGGTGTATGAAACGCGACTGTGGCCCGGGAGATACGTCGAAACATGAGAAAAAGGCTATTCTCAGTTTACTCAGAAACGAATTGGGGATTCAATACCGCGGAGGGGCTATACGAATAAACGGAACAATTGAAGCATTCGCACTCGGCGGAAGAATGTCCGACGATATGGCAGTGGTTTATTTTGAAAAAGCCGACACAAGGTTTGACGGCATATATGCTATGTTGAATAAGCAGTATATAATAAACGAGTGGCCTGATGTAAAGTATATAAACAGGCAGGAAGATATGGGAAAACCAGGACTAAGGAAGTCAAAGCAATCATATTACCCTGAATTTATTGTAAAGAATTATTCACTTAAATTAAAATGAGAGAAAAGAAATGTGAATGTACATCGGTAGGGTTTTGATGCTTTTGGCGGATTATTGATACAGCGTTCCTTAAAATGGTATAATCAACTTAGGCAGGAGGAATTATGGCAATCGGAGAACTTGCAACTGAGAACAGCGAAAATCTGGGAACCCTGAGGGTTACGGATGATGTTATAGCGATAATCGCAGGTCTTGCGACAGTTGAAGTTGACGGTGTTTATTCCATGAGCGGAGGCTTAACCGGCGGGATAGCAGAAGTGCTGGGGATCAAGAACTTGTCAAAAGGCATTAAAGCTGAAACCAAGGAAAACGATATTTACATAAATATTTATATAATTGCTGAATTTGGGGCAAGAATTCCTGAAGTGGCATGGAATATTCAGGAAAAGGTCAAGAAGACTGTTGAACGAATGACGGGAATGAGGGTTATGGAGGCAAATATCCACGTTCAGAGCGTCAATATACCCAAGGATTAGGGTAAATAAAATTATGGTGGTGTAAAATGACAAAATTAAGAAAACTTTTAGTATTCATTAGTGTTTTCCTTACGGGAGTATTTTCTGCATTCGGTGTATACAGTGCCCTTGATACGGATTTCGTATATAAAATAGGTGTAAAAATCAATAATGCGTCCTTATTCTCCGGTTTAAGGCTTGGGATTCTGTTTGTCTCCCTGTTCTTCCTTGCGATTATTGCAGTTATTATTTTCACTTTTGGAAAGAAAGAGAAAAATATAGAGGCTATCAGAATTGCAAATGCCGGAGGAACTGTCAGCATATCAGCTCAGACAATAGAAACTCTCGCAAAACTTGAAGCTCAGAACACTCCGGACATATATGATATAAGAATCGATGTAGTGGACACTGATACCAAACCGGTGATTGAAGTAAGGGCAAAAGTACCCCCGACTATATCAATACCTTCAATTTCAGTACTGCTCCAGGAGAATATCAGAAACAAAATTATGGAAGCGACGGGAACTGACATTGAAAACATAAAGATACTAATTGATGGTATCGTAGATCCTGAAAAAAAATAGGTGTATGCATGAGCAGAAAGAAAAACAGGGAAGAGGCTTTCAAGCTGATTTACCAAACGGAAATCAATAAAGAGAATTACAAAAGCCAGCTTGAATATTACTTCGCTGGTAATGAAGTACCCTTGGATGTTACAGAGTATATTGCAGATCTTGTGACCGGGGTCAATGTGCGGATTGCTGAAATCGATAAGTGCATAGAAGGATACCTGGTTTCGTCGTGGAGCATAAGCAGGATATCCAGGGTGGATTTGGCTATTTTGCGCATGGGCTACTATGAAATAAAATACAGGGATGATGTTCCAAAGGGCGTTGCCATCAATGAAGCGGTTGAACTGGCAAAAAAATATGGTTCTGATTCTTCCGGTAAATTCATCAACGGCATACTTGCCAATATTTCGTGATGGTGCTCTATGAAAAAAGCAATATCAGTATCACAACTTAACCTATATATTAAAAATTTACTGGGAAGTGATGAAAATCTTTCTAGTATTCTGGTTCGCGGAGAAATTTCAAATTTTAAAAAGCACTTCTCAGGACATATGTATTTTACCCTTAAAGATAATAAGGCGGCTGTGAAATGCATAATGTTTTCATCATATGCCGGGAGACTTGCTTTCAATCCGACCGATGGAATGCAGGTGACAGTGGCTGGATATGTTTCGGTATATGAAAAAAGCGGTCAATACCAGTTATATGCCGCGGATATGATTGAAGAAGGCGAAGGCGCACTTTATTTGGAATTTGAGAAACTGAAAAAACAGCTTTTAGAAGAGGGTCTTTTTGATGAATCAAAGAAGAAAGCGATTCCTATGATGCCCGACTCTATCGGCGTAGTCACATCTGCGACAGGTTCGGTAATAAAGGATATTATTAATGTACTGGACAGGCGGTTTCCAAAATACCACCTGATTCTTTATCCATCCAATGTGCAGGGGGCAGGCGCAGAGCTCGAGATTGCGGCGGGCATACGCTATTTTAATGAAGTCAGACAGACGGATGTAATAATTATTGCAAGGGGAGGCGGGTCAATCGAGGACTTGTGGCCTTTCAATAAGGAACATCTTGCCAGGGCGATATACGCCTCAAAAGTACCTGTTATATCGGCTGTGGGGCACGAGACTGATTTTACCATTGCTGATTTTACGGCGGATAAAAGGGCTCCCACGCCTTCAGCCGCCGCTGAAATCGCAGTACCTGAATTATCACTAATAAAAGATATACTGCATAATAGCAAAGGAAGGCTGCGTAATTCCCTGATAAAATCAATACAGGAAAAAGAAGCACATATTAAGTCGCTTAAAAGCAGGCCGGTACTGGCAAGGCCTGAGGAAATTTTCAATATGATGTCGCTGACGATGGACAGGGCAGCAGAAAAATTGCATATTGCCTTTAAAATACTTATGGAGGGTAAAGAAACTCAATTTAAGGAAATGACTGCAAAACTTGACATTCTGAGTCCCCTCGGAACCATTGCAAGGGGATATTCTGTTATTGTCGATGGAGAGAAACATGTAATTACAAGTATCAGGCAAGTGGCGGTCGGCGATAAGATACGAGCCCGGGTATCTGATGGAGTAATAATTGGAAAAGTCTCGGAAACGGAGGAAAACAATGGAAAAACAGTCATTTGAGCAAATGATGAACGAGCTTGAAAAGCTTGTATCCGCCCTTGAAAGCGGTGATACAGAGCTTGAGAAAGCTTTAGCGATGTATAAAAAGGGAATTGGAATAATAGAAATTCTCAGCGGTAAACTGGATAAAGCCAGGAAACAGATTGAAACAGTGGGTGCAAACCGGGAAGTTGCAGAAAGTGAATGATATGCTTGTAGAAAAACTACGGTATTATGCTTTGGCAACGGAAGATTATCTTGAAATCTATTTCAGAAAATTGGAGGGAGTTCCCAAATCATTGCTCCAAAGTATGCGTTACAGCATATATGCAGGAGGTAAAAGACTGAGACCTGCGTTATGTCTGGGGACATTTGAGATTTTCTCAAGAGAAAAAATAGACACAGCGGTGATATTTGCTGCGTCTATTGAAATGATCCATACATATTCGCTGATTCATGATGATCTGCCTGCCATGGATGATGACGATATCAGGAGAGGCAAACCCTCAAACCACATGGTTTTTGGAGAAGCCGGCGCGATTTTAGCGGGTGACGCACTTTTAAACTCAGCCATGGAAAACCTTATGTTATCTATTAAGGGTGAAAATATAAATGCAAAAACAAAAGCTGCGCGGATAATAATGGAAGCAGCGGGCCCGATGGGTTTGATCGGCGGACAGTCCCTTGATATCATTGGGGCTGACGACAGTGACTCGTTGAATATAATATATGTGATGAAAACAGGAGCGCTGATAAAAGGAGCCGTTTTAGCCGGGGGGATCCTGGGTGGATGTTCAAAAAAAGATGAGATTGCACTTTCCAAGTATGCTGACAATCTGGGTTGTGCTTTTCAGATAAAGGATGATATTCTT
>JAUVJE010000008.1 GCA_030592355.1 Clostridia bacterium | reverse complement strand
TTCAATAAAATAAGATTCGTTGAATAAATTACGCTATTAGACTTCAGCAATAATTGCCGAAAATTTCTTAGCGCTATTTTATTGTGAGGGTATCTAAATAGGAATGAAGTTCATCTCTCTCATTGGGTGTTGAGTAACCTAATAGTATAACCAATGAATAGTCGCCCTTTCTCATTGAATACATTTCTTGGAACATAGAAAATTGTTCTAGGTCAATCCGCAGGGTTCCTTTTGCAAATTGTCTGTCGTCAAACCATGGCTTTTCAAGGGGAAACACTTCAACGCTGACCCCAGCATTTTCGAAAATCATTTGAGTAAAATTAAGACTGTTCTCAACATAGGCCTCTTTACTATAATTACTTTCAACATAAGACATATTTTCTGAAAATATATTTATATAGGGATTGAAATTTGTAGAGCTGACAGATTCATATTTAGTTGTATATACATAATGCACCAGTGGTTCAGCACGAAGATCTTCTATGCTATTTATATCATAAGGTATAATTTCGCCGTCTTCTCCGGGAAGAAGATTCATATCAACAATTTCCTGGGGTGTTAAGAAGTAGTAATCCTCAGATATATCTATGCTAAATCCGAAAAACTCATTTTCATACCTGCCATTTTCAGTTGTTCCCCAGTCAAACTCTGCATCTATTGAGTCATTCTTGCATGCAGTAAAAGATATTGTTATCAATAAAACAAGAACAAGCGCCATTATTTTTTTAATCATTTTATTCTCCTATAATTTTAACAAGGACGCGTTTATTCCGCTTCCCGTCGAATTCGCCATAAAAAATTTGTTCCCATGGACCGAAATCTAATTGCCCGTCGGTAACAGCCACCATAACTTCGCGTCCCATGACGGTTCTTTTCAAATGAGCGTCGGCATTATCTTCAAAACCATTGTGCATATAGCGGTCGTAAGGTTTTTCCGGAGCCAATCCCTCAAGCCATTTTTCAAAATCCGAGTGCAGGCCGCTTTCATCATCATTTATAAAAATACTTGCGGTTATATGCATGGCATTGCATAAAAGAAAGCCGTCCCGGATTCCGCTTTCATCCAGACATTTCTGAATTTTCCGAGTGATATTGATAAACGCCCTTCTGCTTTCTGTGTTAAACCAAAGTTCTTTTCTATAGCTTTTCACAATTCATTTCCTCGTATCCGCCGGAATTTTATATTTGTTTATTCCGTCTTTACAGTAACATTATACAGAGAACGGTGAAACTTACAACAAGTCAGAGAAGAGAGCAACCTAGGTTGCAGAAGGTTAAATTTCTCCCGCAGCCTCTTTATCAAGCCTTTTAAAAAAACCAATCATATATTCATGACGATCTTCGGCAATCCGTTTTCCCTCGTTTGTGTAAATCCTGTCTTTTATTTTTTCTAGTTTCACTTTAAATTCCCTATATGCTGTATCCTGCTTTGTATATGATTCTGTTCCTTCAATATTCAGATTACGGATGTGAACCGCCGCGCCCACTTCGCCCGCAAAGACAAATGCCCGCCCTATGCCGATGGCACCTATGGCATCCAGCTTATCTGCGTCAAATAATATCTTTGCCTCAAGAGAAGTCGGGTCGCCACCCTTTCTATATCTGTGGGTTTCTATGCAGTGCAGTATTTTTTCAATACTGTCATTGTCAAAACCATGAGTCTCAAGTATGGGACGTGCCATTTGTACGCTGATTACCGCATGAGAAACCTTTCCCTTGCTTAAATCCTGGGCGTGTCTGCCGATATCGTGCAAAAGCGCAGCTGCTGTAAGAATTTCAAGGTTTCCGTATTCAACTGCCGCAATATGAAGGCACATATTCAAAACCCTTTCGGTATGCTCCCAGTCATGGCTCCCACGGCCGGTTTCTAATATCTTTACAGCTTCCGCTTTTAAAAGTTTTAATCTATCCATAATATGAACATTATACACCAAAGAAAAAAATCTCCATAGAAAACGGTACAATTTAGGGAGGATTGGAATTGTTGGTTTTAGTATGCCTATAGTATAGTATATACACAGACATAATAGGGGAGAGGGAATTGGCCAAAAAAGATAAATCATATCTAATGGAGATTGGCAGATACACATCATTTTCGTTTATTGGTGAAATCGCCAGATATTTATTTTTAATTGTAGCATCTGCAATTGTTACAAATGCCTTTGGTGCAAAAGTATATGGACAATACGCATATGTCATATCCTTCCTCACCATAATAATTACACTTTCGGGGCTTGGACTAGGTAGCGGCGTTATGTTTTACGGACAGAAATTCCGACAGGCAGGCCAAGAATCAAAAGTTAAAGGCACAATAGCTTTTGCATATATAGCCGTTGCCGCCGCAGGCGGGATTTTTACCGCTGCAGTAATGATTTTCGCTAACCCGATTTCAAAAATATTACTTAACTCCCCGGACTATGGTCCGCTTTTATTCAAGATGGCACCTCTGATCGTAATAGAAGCTTTATACGGGCTGTCTCTCACAGTTTTGCGCAGTTTAAAAAGAATCGCCCGATATTCGCTTATTAGAAATATCTTTTATCATATGGTAAGAATTTCAGCAATTTTGGTCTGCTTTTTTGTTTTTGGAATAAAAGGCATCGACGGAATAGTAATATCTACGTATACGGCGTATGTCTTTGTACTTATATATAGTATTTTCATTCAATATAGAAACACGGAAATCGGAAATCCGACTGCTGTTTCTAAAAAAGAAAAATGGGAAATGGTAAAATATTCCCTGCCGCTTTTTATGTCATCGATAATTTCTATACTTCTCAGACAGGCTGATATTATAATGCTTGGTCATATTAAAACTGAAGAAGCTGTCGCGATTTACAAGATATCAGTTCAGCTGTGTGCGATTATACCTTTTTTCAAGCATATAACAGCCACCTTTTTCGGCCCTATGATTTCTTCTTTATACCATTCGGGTAAAAGGAATGAAATGATTCATACATACAGGACGGTAACAAAGTGGTCGTTTACATTCGGACTCATGATATTCCTTGGGATAGTTCTGTTTGGTAAGAGTGGGCTTCATATTTTCGGCAGGGAATTCATTGAAGGACACACGGCACTCATACTTGTCGCATGCGGATCTATGATTGGAGTAATGACAGGCCAGACCGGAAGCATGAATGCCATGACCGGACATCCTAAATTTAATCTTATATCATCAATAGTCACATTTACAGTCAATATAATTCTCAATATTATAATGATTCCAAAATATGGTATAGTCGGAGCGGCAACAGCAACGCTGATTTCTGCAATAATTGGAAATTCCCTGTCTCTTCTCTATCTGTATAGCACACAAAAAATCCAACCTTTCAATTATAAATATATAAAGCCACTTGTTGCGGGAGCGGTTTCTTATACGGTGGTTTATTTGCTGAACCACATGATAATGTGGGACGGCATGACTGATATATTAATAAAAGGCAGTATATTTGTGTTGGTTTTTACCGGAATAATTTTAATTATGAAACTCGATGAAGAGGATAAAGTTATATTGAACAGCATGCATAGTACCATTGCGGGTCTGCTGAAAAGAAAAAACTAACGCCATATTGATAACAAATAGTATTATTACCAGATAATATGATTGACACATAAATTAGCTATTTGGTATAATTTCTGCAAGTAGTACGGTAGAACGGAGTAATTCGTTAATTCAAAAGGCAGAAGAACGGTAGTATGGTAGTTCAGTAGTTATTTACACTGGCTCCATAAAAAAACTAAAGAAGGGGGTACAGTCAATGTTAGGGATATCTGATCTATCCATTTCTCTTGCATACATTTTATGTATCGCATCAGCGTTGCTATGTTTAATTTACGGCATAATCATGTGGAACAAAGGCGGTGGAGACGCTGAAGAAATCGAAATGGCAGAAGAAGCCAAGTGGCAGGAAAAAGAGAATATTATTGACGGGAAACTTTAATTTGAGAGGGGGAGTGTAAATTGGTTGTTAAAATTATTATGGTTATCCTTTATCTTGGAGTAGTCGGATACTTGGGATTTTTAGGATACAAAAACACAAAAACTACAAAAGATTATCTGATCGGCGGGAGAAAAATTCATCCGGCTGTTATGGCGTTGTCTTATGGCGCTACTTTTATAAGCACATCGGCTATTATTGGTTTTGGCGGAACTGCCGGGGTTTTCGGGTTCAGTCTTTTATGGCTGACTTTTCTGAATATTTTCTTAGGTGTTTTTATCGCTTTCGTGGTATTTGGCAAACGGACAAGGAAGATGGGACACAACATGGAGGCTCATACATTTCCTGAATTTCTTGGGAAAAGATACAATTCCAAATTTATTCAGAAATTCGCAGGTGTTGTCATATTTCTATTTATGCCGGTTTATACCGCTGCGGTTATGATAGGGGCATCCAAGTTTATTGAGGGCAGTCTCAATATTGATTATAATGTTGCGCTGTTCTTTTTTGCTGCGATAGTGGCAGCATATGTTTTCTTCGGCGGGTTGAAAGGGGTTATGTACTCCGATGCCTTCCAGGGGACAATTATGTTTATAGGGATGTCGATTTTGGTAATTGCCATATATTCAAAACTGGGTGGTATAACGGCCGCGCATCAGAAATTGACGGACTTATTTTCAAACCCGGCCATTGCGGATCAGATTAAGGGTCTGCAGGGGGGGGGATTCCAGGGGTGGACGGCCCTGCCGGCGTTATTCTCCAAATATTGGTGGATAGTAGTATCAAGTATCGTAATGGGTGTTGGAATTGGTGTTCTTGCACAACCGCAGCTTGCGGTAAGGTTTATGACGGTTAAAAGCGACAGGGAACTTAACCGGGCGATACCCATCGGCGGGATGTTCATTTTAATGATGACAGGAGTCGCATTTTTAGTAGGTGCAATGTCAAATGTTTTGTTTTTCCAGGAAAGCGGACAAATTGCAGTTGTTGCAGCGAAAGGCACCGATGGCATCATGTCGTTATTCCTGAACAACTTTATGCCTGAGTGGTTTGTATCAGTTTTCCTTGTTGTACTATTGGCTGCGGGAATGTCTACAATAAGTTCCCAGCTTCATGCAGTTGGTACGGCAGTGGGGCGTGATTTGTTTAATACTGAAGGAAAAACAGAAAAGAAAGCTATGCTTATTACAAGACTTGGGGTTCTTATAGCAATTATTTTCACCGTTTTTCTGGCTTATTGGCTGCCCACGGTTTGGGATGGAGCCATTGCTATAAGCACCGGTCTGTTCTTCGGACTCTGCGGAGCTGCCTTCCTTCCAATGTATTTTGCGGCGTTATTCAGTAAAAAGATTTCAAAGGTTGCTGCAATCTCAGGCATGCTTTCAGGATTTTCAGCAAGTATGCTTTGGATGATGTTCTTCCACTCAAAGGAATCAACTGTTCTTAAAGTGTGTGAACTTATATTTGGGAAACCTATGCTGGTAGCAGACGGTGTTTTACAGTTTGTAGACCCAATATTCATAGCCCTCACATTATCAATACTTGTAACGGTTATAGTTGCAGCTGCAACTAAATCCAAATTCGAAGATAAACATATAGAAGCTTGTTTTAATGGAATAGGCAAGTAATATAAATCAAAAGAAAAAGCCGGGGTCATTGACCCCGGTTTTTTTATTGTTTAAACATCATTGGGATTATAGAGATAATTCCTAGGTTTTTTTGATGATTTTATTAATAGTGAAAATTTATTCTTTTTAATATTTTCAGATATAAGATGGTTGTTGTATTTATATTTGACCGCTTTTTTGTTTGGAAGATTTTCCGGCTGTTTTTATTAACCGGTTAAGACTGATTCCAATGGCAAATATTGTCCAAAAAACCGGAGAGACAAAAACCGTACTGTCGTACATAAGTGATGCAATTAGGTAACCGGATACTCCACAAAATATACCTATAGTATAAATTCTCCAGATTCCCCGCCTTTTGTTTTTTATCAAAACAATAATTGTTTCCAAAAAGTAATATGCAAATAGTGACAATAATAAAATCAATGAAATCAATCCGGTATCATGGGCAAGCTGAAGATAATAGCAATGAGGTTTTTCAATTATGACATTGAATTTTCCAGTCATATTGATTTTACCGATATAATCATACTGCGGATAGGTTAAGAATACAGTGTCGGGGCCATTCCCCAGTATTAACGTATCCTTTAGCAATGGTAGAATGCCGGCCCATATATAACCTCGGCCGGAAAAAAGATAAGGGCGTTCATAAAGAAATTTATTACGGGAAACCGGGTGTAAAATATCCAGTTCATTATTTAACCCCGGAACGCGTACCCCTTCATCAGTCATATGAAAATACATTACTCTAATACCTGCTTTGACTGCGAAAATACTGTAATCATCGTTTGTTGTTATTATGTAATTTGAATATTCAGAGTCTCTGAAGGGAATTAAATTTCCTGGAAAAGTATCATTTTCCCCTTCGTCATATACAAAAACGGGGATTTCATTTTTATCAACATCCAGAACGGATATTGATTTATTTTCATTTATTACAGTAAAGTCCTTATCAGTAGTATCAATGAATACATGATTGTCTCCCAGTGTTATATTTTTTATATAAATTGATTTGCCTCCGGTTTCAATTCTTTCTACTTCATTTGAAATGCCTAATATATTAATGTTTCCTGCAATTCTTCCGCCTGTAAACATATTTGTCAGCAGGAGTAAACCGATAACTATAACAGACAACATAACGACATTAATTACATTCCGTTTTATATATGAGAAGGAAAAGAAAAGAAGAAGAACAATCGATACGACAACAGCATAATAGCCTCCGGCTGCTGAACTCCCTATTAAAGACAGAACACACAGGTATACCAGCAGACTTGCGGTCAGTCTTCCGGAGTTGGATTTTCTTGAGGCGAAAAAAGCAAAAGAGATGGGGAGAATCAATGAAATATACAATCCGAGAAAATTCGGATTATACATGGTCGAATATGATTGAAAGTCGGCGAATATAGTATTGACTTCATAAGGGTTTTTGTTATTGGGAAGCATATTTAAAATACTCTTGAAAAAATGGTTTTTAAAAATATCAAATCCGAAAAACTGTAATACAGATATAGTTGTTATTAATACAGAAGAAATAATAATTGATGACATTATGATTTTTATGCTCTTCATGTCATCGGCAAAGGTTATTGTATAAATAAATAAAATCAGATATGAAAGCAATACGATGGCTCCCTCGTATCTCTCAGGGGCTCCCCAGAATGCAACAACAGCAAATTTTGAAAAAACAGCTGAAAGAAGAATGAGAAAACCGTATGCCAGAGTAATAAAAAAAACGAAAGATATCTTCACCCTAACAGTTTTATTTATTAATTTATATATCATTATTATTAAGGCGACGACAGCGCAACCAATGATAACCAGCATCTTGTAATATGAAAAAACATCTGCTGATACTGGTTCTCCAAACCAATGGGAGGATATAAAATCATTAAGGGGCACATATTTTGTGAAAACAATCAGGGGCACAATAGCACTAAAAACAATTATAGGAAGTAATATGATTATGCTCTTGAATTTTTCAAACCACTTTTTTATATCCATAATCAACCTCTTTTTAAAGTCATTCTATCATATTATAGAATAACTATTAGATTATATTCCAGATGTTAAAGACTATTCTCTATTAGATATTATTAAACAAATAGGTTAACAAGAAGGTGAATAAAAATTCGTTGGGAAGCCTCGATTTATTTGAAATAAGGATAAAAAAGAAGATGCCCTGACGCATCTTCTTTTATAATCTTATTCGGGGGGAATGAATTGATTTATTTACTAAAGTATATATTTATATACCCCCGTATATTGCAATCAAACAGTAATTATATTTCCATTCCCATAAACTGACTGTTGTACAAATCTGCATAGAATCCTTTGGCGGCCATAAGTTTCTCATGGTCACCGGTTTCAATTATATCACCCTCGTCCATGACTAAGATTAGATCCGCGTCACGTATTGTGGATAATCTGTGGGCGATTACGAAACTTGTCCTGACTTTCATCATTCCCAGCATAGCGTGCTGTATGTATGACTCGGTCCTGGTGTCGACGGAGCTGGTTGCTTCGTCAAGTATGAGTACTGCGGGATCCGCAAGAATTGCCCGGGCAATTGTCAGCAGCTGTTTCTGTCCCTGGGAAATGTTTGAGGCTTCCTCGTTTAGAATTGTGTCATATCCATTCGGTAGTGTCCTGATAAAGTGATCTGCATGAGCTGCTTTGGCTGCTGTTATTATCTGCTCTTCATCAGCACCTTCCAAGCCGTAGGCAATGTTGTCTCGGATAGTTCCGTTAAATAGCCAGGTGTCCTGCAGAACCATGCCGAAAACACGCCGTAGATTTCCCCGCTTCATATCACGGATATCCACTCCATCAACAGTTATTTTCCCTTTATTAACTTCATAGAACCGCATTAATAAATTAACAAGGGTTGTTTTACCGGCACCGGTTGGCCCGACAATCGCAATGGTACTGCCTTGTTTGACATCAATATTCATATCTTTCATCAGGATATCATTTTCTCTGTATCCGAATTCGACATGTTCAACCGTAACATCGCCGCGTGGCGATTCCAGTATGACTGCATCTTCTTTTTCAGGAATTTCTTCTTCTTCATCAAGTATTTCAAAAACGCGCTCTGACGATGCGATTGTGGATTGTATTAAATTTGCTATATTCGCTGTTTGTGCAATAGGTTGTGTAAATTGGCGTGAATACTGTATAAATGCCTGTACATCACCAATGGTAATTGAACCTTTTGTTACAAGTATTCCCCCGGCTACCGTTACTATTACATAACCTATATTGCCGATAAAATTCATTGCAGGCATTATGATACCCGAGATAAACTGCGCTTTTCTACCTGATTCATAAAGCTCATTATTTATTTCATTGAATTCGTTAACGGAATCCTTTTCTTTACCGAACGCTTTTACTATTTTATGGCCCGTATACATTTCCTCCACGTGCCCGTTAAGCTGACCCAGGGAACGTTGCCGTATTTTGAATTGTTTTTGAGATTGTGTTGCAATTAATTTGGTTATTATTATACTAAATGGCAAGGTTACCAAGGTAATAAGGGTCAGAATGGGACTGATAGTCAGCATCATGATTATTATCCCCAGAATAGTTACAAATGAAGTAATTAATTGCGTCAGACTTTGCTGAAGAGTACTGCTTATGTTGTCCATGTCATTAGTAACACGGCTAAGAACATCGCCGTGAGCCCGATCGTCAAAAAATTTCAAAGGTAATCTGGCAAGCTTTGCATTAAGGTCTGTTCTCATATTGTAAACAGTTTTTTGGGCAACGCCGGCCATAATAAACTGATTAAGATAATTGAAGATAGAACTGGCAACATACAACAGCACAAGGAGAATAAGTATCTGGGCTATTTTGTTGAAATCTGTTGGTGCCCCTGATATTCCCTGCATTTTCAGCATTAGACTTCTAAAAAGTTCAGTAGTGGCCTGGCCGAGAATTTTAGGACCGGCAATACTAGCACTTGTTCCTAAAACAGCTAATACCATCACTACTAAAAGCTGATATTTGAATGGCTTTAAATAACTTGTGAGCCTCTTCAAAGTACCTTTGAAATTTTTAGCCTTTTCTACATGTCCGCGCGACCCGGGCCCCTTTCTCATCCCTTGTTGCTGTTCTGGTTTTTTAGGACCCCCAAAACCTTTCATCGGTTTTTCCCCTTCGCTATCCTCGGAAAGGTTATCCATGGTGGACTGGCGCATTCTCATTGTCTGCTCTTTGGCCTGTTCGCGGGTTATCTCCCCGTTAATGACCCTTTGGCGGAGTCTCATCATTTCTTCCTTTGGGTTGTATCCGGTCTTTTTCGCTTTCTTGATAAAAGCTTTTCGTTCTTTTTTACTCATATTATTCATGCCAGTTCCTCCTCTGAAAGCTGAGATGACACAATTTCACGATAAACATCACAACTTTTAAGAAGTTCTCGGTGAGTTCCAACACCGATGATACCGCCGTTATCAAGTACGATAATGCGAGTTGCATTCATCACGGTACTAACTCTTTGCGCTACTATTATTACTGTAGATAAAACGGTTTCCTTTTTCAGTGCTTTCCTTAATTTGGCATCGGTTTTAAAATCCAATGCTGAAAAACTATCATCAAAAATATATATTTCCGGCTTTCTTACCAAGGCGCGGGCAATGGAAAGGCGTTGTTTTTGCCCTCCTGAAACATTGATTCCACCCTGAGCTACTATTGAATCAAAACCACCGGGTCTTTCAATGATGAAATCTGCAGCCTGGGCAATTTCAGCAGCCTTTATAACGTCTTCTTCTGAAGCCAATGCATTGCCGTATTTTATATTTTCAGAAACACTTCCGGTGAACAATGATGCTTTTTGAGGGACAAAACCTATTTTTGAACGAAGATATTCCTGCGACATTTCCGTAACCGATATTCCGTCAACAAGGATACTGCCTTCCGCAGCTTCATAAAACCTTGGAATCATACTGATTAAAGTGGTTTTGCCTGAACCGGTGCCTCCGATGATTGCTGTTATTTCACCGGGATTTGCACAGAAACTTATGTTTTTCAATGCGGGTTCTTCTGCCCCGGGATAACTGTAGCTAACATTCCGGAATTCTATATATCCTTTTTTGTCTCCGCTGGTCCTGGGGTTTTCTGGATCATTTATCTCAGGGTGCATATCAAGAACTTCATTTATTCTTATAGCGGAAGCTGAAGCCCTTGGTATAAATATAAACATCATGGACAGCATCATCAGAGAGAACATAATCCTCATGATATATTGGATGAATGCCATAAGATCGCCTACCTGCATAGCGCCGCTGTCAATTCTGTGACCACCAAACCAAACAACGGAAATTGTCGCAAGGTTGATTATTAAAATCATCAATGGCATGAGTAGAGCCATTATCCTATTCACTTTAATTGCTGTTTGGGTCAGGTCGGTGTTGGCTATGTCAAAGCGCCTGCTTTCATGTGTTATTTTATTGAAAGCTCTTATTACCCTTATACCGGTGAGCCCTTCCCTGAAAACAAGATTTACTTTGTCAAGTTTTTTCTGCATTGCCTTGAAAAGAGGCATTCCTTTACGAACAATAATAAAGATAAGGAATAACAGGATTGGCAGTATGACAATCAAAATCATAGCAAGTTTTGCATCTTTTTCTATGGACATTATCACACCGCCGATAAACATCAACGGAGCATACAGCATAAGCCGCAGCATTATCATTACCACATTTTGCATTTGGTTGATATCGTTTGTTGTCCTGGTTATAAGTGAAGCGGTCCCGATTTTGTTAAATTCCTGGAGAGAATAGCTTTCTACACGGGAAAACACCTTAGTTCGAAGGTTTCGTCCATATCCTGCGGCAACTTTTGATGTAAGGTATCTTGCTATAATAGTAAAAACACCTGCGGCAGCGGCAACAAGAAGCATTATACCCCCTATTTGCATTATATAGCCGGTATCTCCGTTCACAATTCCCACATCAACAATATCCGACATAAGATTGGGCAGATATAGCTCTGCGATAGCTTGAAGAAAAACCAAGACCGAAATAAATGTTATGGATATCCAAAACGGTTTCAGGTTTTTTAGTAGTTTAATCATTTTTTATCCTTTCATTAGTATGCTGCGAGTTCTTTATTGAGAAATAGGAAGACACGTCAAAGAGCAGGTCTGCCAATTCATCGCTTTTCTTTTCTCCAAGGTATCCGGCCAGTCCGTTAAATTTGGCATAAAATTCTTCTGATGCTTTTTTTACAAGACCTTTTCCTTTTTCCGAAAGTTTTATACGAACCACCCTTTTATCATCCGGATCAGAGCTTTTTTTAATAAGCCCTTTGGTTTTAAGACCGTTTACCAATTGAGTTACAGTTGGAGAGGCAATTCCCAGTGAATTACTTATCTGCGAAACCATTAATCCGGAATCATTACAATCATCAGTACTGGCAATGGTATAGAGTACCCTGAATTCACTTGGTTTAAGATGATGAACATGCCGTGGATTCCAATGTGTTTTTCTAAATTGTGAAAAAGCTTTCATTAATCTTTGTGCCGAAGGGCTTTCTGAAGTTTTAATAACAATCACTCCTATGCAATAAAATAAATAGTTAAACAACCTAATTAATATTGGATTTATTATAAATAATATAAAATGAGTTGTCAACAGACAAATTATAAAGTTCTTAGGGTGACATTTTCCCTGACGAGTTATGATATGATATTATCGTTGGCGAACGACACATTGAAAAATAAAATAATTGACAACAAGGCAAATAGAAGTTAGAATTATCCTTGCGTAAAATTCGGGCGCATAGCTCAGCTGGGAGAGCACCTGCCTTACAAGCAGGGGGTCATAGGTTCGAGCCCTATTGCGCCCACCAATACGCGCTGATGTAGCTCAGATGGTAGAGCAGCTGATTTGTAATCAGCAGGTCGGGGGTTCGATTCCGTCCATCAGCTCCACAACAGAAGCGGTTTTGCCGCTTCTGTTTTTTTTCGGGTTGATTTTCCTTTATATATTGTTTTGTTCAGTTCAGGGAAGTTTTGGAATATAGATAGTTTGATTGCTATATGCTAAGATAATTTTATGGATTATAAAATTATAGAATTAAATATAGAGGACATGAAAAAATATGCTGGAATTCCAATATCTTTCACTGTCGAAACTATATTGGTGCCGGTCCAGATTGATAAAGGTGTGGGTGGTATCAGCTTTGTCGAACAGGCAGTCAGTCCCTACATAAAGAATTATGAAGAATTCGGATCTGGTGCAGAAAATTGGCACAAACGGTTTGACACATCAAATTGGGTTCGATTTGCTGTAATTGATAAAAAGGGAAGTTTTATAGGTGGTGCAACTGTCGCATATAAAACAGATAATGTTAATATGCTGGAAGGACGTGATGATATAAGTGTTTTATGGGATCTTCGTGTACATCCAGACCATAGGGGAAAAGGTATTGGTAAATCTCTTATCAGCAGGGTTGCAGATTGGTCAAAATCCAAAGGCTGCGTGATGGTTAAAATTGAAACTCAGAATATTAATTCGAATGCCTGTAAGTTCTACTCAGCTATGGGATGCCGTTTGGGTGGAATTAAAATGCATGAATACAAAGAAGAAGGTCTGGAAAGCGAAGTAATGCTTTTCTGGTACCTGGATTTGTAAAATGCTACTCAGGAATGAATCCGACCCTTTTAACATGGTATTTTGTCCAGACCGCATCGGCTGATTTTAATTTTTTTTCATACTACGGAGATGCAATCGGGCCATTATTAGTTCAGGATACTGGTTTTCTTCCATCGGCGTATCAATTATGTCATTGCGGTAATACCCTATACAGTCAAATTTATGTTGATCGGTCATTAATAATAAAACATTATACTTATTCATACAGCCCTTGCAAACAGCCAACCGTCACATAGCAGCGCGACAAAAAACGGCTTTTCATAGACTCAGTCTAAAGATAAATGAATGCTACTTTAATTTTGATACTTGCAGGAAAGTATTACAAATTCATATAATATTCAAAAAATAGGCTTAAAAACATTTGCATACATACCATGGTTAGTTAAATCATAACGTTGGTATATTTAAAATTCTTTGTTAAATCAGTAATCTATATTTATGGATATATATAAAGCCCTGGGGAAAAGAATAAAAGAAAAGCGCATCCAATTAGGCCTTTCGCAAACCACATTGTCCGAGTTATGCAACCTGGCGCCGGCTTTTGTCGGCATAATTGAGCGATGTGAAAAACGTCCGAGTATTGAAACACTTGTAAGAATTGCTAATGCGCTGAATGTCAATGCGGATTATCTTTTAGGTGACAGTATTAAACACGACAGCTCGTACTATATTAACAAAGCAAGTGAGATGCTTAGTGATATGGATGAAAAAGAGATTGGATATGCGGTTGACATGTTAAGTAATTTTAGAGATTTCAGGGGAAAGAGATCTATCGACTGACAGATAAAAGACATTAATATATCAGAATACACATAACCTGCATGCGGTAGGTTTTAATGTGTGCAAAAAACAGTGCCTGATAGTATAATATTCATAGTGAAAGCAATGGGGGAATAATATGTCCAGAAGAACGGATTTTAATAAAATATTAAACCACGAAAAGCCTGATAACCTGATATTGGATCTCGGTGGCAACCCGCTGTCATCCATGGAAGGCGACAGCCCGGATAAACTATTGCAACTTCTTGGTCACAAACCGGTTCCTAAAGATATTCTGCCATTTGGAAAGATTCACAGAATAGATGACAGGATTCTTGAATATCTGGATATTGACACCCGGTCAGTGGGTACAATATTTACACCGACTGACTCCCTGTCCAAAAAAATCAGTGATACACTATATATGGACGAATGGGGCATAACGCGCAGATTTACAGGGATGTACTGGGACATAGTTGATTATCCCCTGAAAGGTGCAACTATAGATGATTTGGAAGATTTCAAATGGCCGAATCCTGAAAGCGTTGATTTTTCTCTTATTGAAAGTTATGCCAACGAAGCAAAAGACATGTTCGAAAACACAGATTATGTCATATGCGGCGAACATCCCGTATATGGTATTTTTGAGCTTGGGTGCTGGATGTGCGGATTTGATGATTTCCTGTTAAAAATGGTGCTGGATGAAGACTTTATAAAAAAATTCTTTGAAAAAGTATTGAAATATCAAAGAACTGTATCTGAATACTATTACTCAAAAATCGGTTCATACATCCATTACACTTCAAGCGGCGACGATTTTGCTACGCAAGCCAGTCTTTTTATGTCACCGGCAATATTCCGTGAAAAAATAAAACCATACTTTAAAGAAAGAGTAGCATTTACAAAAGAAATGACCAACGCGGCATTTTTACACCATTCATGCGGAAATGTGCACGACATAATAGACGATTTAATTGATTCCGGGGTAGATATACTTAATCCCATACAGCCGGTAAACGAGATGATGAGTCCTACACGGCTTAAAAAAGAATTTGGCAGCCGAATTACATTTCACGGTGGGTTGGACACACAGGAAGTGCTGCCATTCGGCACAGAGGAAACGGTGAAGGAGGCTGTGAATAAATTGATTTCAACAATGAACAATGAAGGCGGATATATATTTGCCGCAGCTCATAACATACAGCCCGATGTGCCGCCTGAAAACGTAATCCATATGTTCAGGGCTGCAAGAAATGCAGGGAAATAGTGTATATATAACAAGGAAACCTATTATCAGGAAGCATCGTGGTATTGTGATATAATTCATACAGGAAAGGCACTGAATAAAGATTCCTTTCCGTTAGATTATTTGTAAAAGGCGGTTGTGAAAATGGCTCTGTACTCAATTGTAATTCCATTATATAACGAAGAAGAAGTTGTGGAAGAATGCATAAAACGAGTTGACGGCGTATGCCGCAAACTTGACGGAGATTACGAAATAATTTTTGTGAACGACGGAAGTAAGGACAGAACCGTAGAACTTATGATGAATGCATGTAAGGTCAATACAAAAATTAAGCTTCTGAGTTTTTCCAGAAATTTCGGTCATCAGATTGCAATAACAGCCGGCATGGATTACGCCAAAGGTGATGCGGTAATCGTAATGGATGCAGATTTGCAGGATCCTCCGGAGGTTATAACCAGCCTTATCGATAAATACAAAGAAGGATTTGATGTTGTTTATGCAGTCAGGTCGAAGCGCAAGGGCGAAACGATTTTTAAAAAATGGACATCCAAAGCCTTTTACCGCTTTCTAAGATTCATGTGCAATATTGATATTCCCGTGGATACCGGTGATTTCAGACTCATCAGCAGAAAAGTATGTGATGTTATGAAGAAACTCACCGAAAGGAATAGATATGTACGGGGACTGGTATCATGGGTGGGCTTTAAGCAGGCTGCGGTGGAATATGTCAGAGAAGAACGTTTTGCCGGAGAAACAAAATATCCTCTTAGAAAAATGCTCAAGCTTTCCATGGACGGTATCACGTCATTTTCATCAAAGCCTCTTTCAATGTCAAAAAATCTGGGATTTTTCACAGCCACTGCAGGATTCATATACATGGTGATAGTAATTCTGAATAAATATGTGTTCGGAAAGACCGTTCAGGGGTGGGCAAGTCTTATTGTAGTCATTCTGCTTATAGGAGGCATACAACTTATTGTGTTGGGCGTAGTTGGTGATTATATAGCCAGGATATTCGATGAAAGTAAAAACAGACCTCTGTATATAATCGAGGATAAGTACAATTTTAATGGGGAGTAGTATGAAATACAGTGACATGCACACCCATGGGTTTTATAGCGACGGAAACGGTCGTCCGTTCGAGTTTGCCGAAAAGGCTGTTGAAATGGATATCATTTCACTGGGATTTTCTGACCACAGTCCGGTTCCCATTGATAACAGCTGGTCTATGAAAAAGCAAGCCCTTACATCATACATAAAAGAAACCGGCGAAGTTAAAAAGGAATATTCTAAAAAAATTGATATATATATGGGGATGGAGCTTGATTACATACCGGATGTCGATGTAAAAAAGCATTTGAACTTCAATGAACTGCCTCTGGATTATTTCATCGGTTCCGTACATTATATATACAGTAAAAAGCTAAATAAATATCTTGAAGTTGATGGTGGTGCAGAGGATTTCAATTATTTGGTTAAAGAGGGATTCAACGGAGATGCCGAAGCTGTTTACAAAGCTTATTACAATAATGTAAGAGAAATGATAAGCGAATATATACCTGTGGTTATGGCTCATTTTAACCTTGTTGAAAAGAACAATTCAGGCGGTGTGCATTTTGATGTATCCGATGAAGATTATCTGTCTGAGGTAGAAAATACGCTGGACATTGTAAAGCTTTATGGCACAATTGTTGAAATAAATACAGGGGGAATGTCTCGAAAATATATGGACAAACCATATCCATCAGAATACATTCTGAAAAGATGCCTGGCAAAAACCATACCTGTAACAATAAATTCGGACGCTCACAACCCGGGCAGTCTTGCATATAAGTTCTCTGATACTATTGATGATGTCAAAAAGATTGGTTTCAAAGAGCTTATAGTATATAGAAAAGGAAACTGGACAGTTGTTCGCCTTTAATTAGCTAAATTAATGGTGTATAATATTTTTCATTATTGAATGGAGGATTGATTTGAAGATATCATTTGAAACAGTTGAATATGTAGCGGGACTTGCCAGATTAAATCTTTCTGAAAAAGAGAAAGAAATGATGGTTGTTTCAATGAGCGGCATACTTGAATATATGGATAAACTCAATTCGCTGGATACAGAAGGCGTGAAGCCTCTTGAACATGTGGAGCCCATGAGCAATGTATTCAGAAAAGATGTGGTTGCAGAATCATTTGACAGGGACAGTATTCTGGCAAATGCGCCGGATAAAGAAGAGGGTGCTTTTAGAGTCCCAAAAATTGTTGAGTAAGGTGAATTTTTTGAATATTGGCAAACTGACAATAAAAGAAGCAGCGGATGCATTACAGAATAAAGAAATCTCAGTTATTGAGCTTACGGAAAAATTCTTTGACAGAATTGATAATATTGACGATAAAATCAATGCTTATGTATCAATATGTCGAAAGCAGGCACTTGCCGATGCGGCAGAAGCCCAGGCGCTTATTAATGAAGGCGGCGGGGGAATAATGACTGGTATTCCAATGGCTGTCAAAGATAATATATGTACAGAAACAATAGAGACCACCTGTGCCTCAAAAATGCTTGGCAATTTCAAGCCTCCTTATACCGCCACAGCTATAGAAAAATTAAGAAATGACGGTGCGGTGTTGCTCGGTAAAGCGAATCTTGATGAATTTGCCATGGGTAGTTCAACCGAGAATTCATATATTAAAAACACAAGGAATCCATGGGATGTTAATAGAGTGCCCGGAGGATCATCCGGAGGGTCCGCTGCAGCGGTGGCTTCGGGACAGGCGCTTTTTGCGCTGGGATCAGACACAGGCGGCTCAATACGGCAGCCGGCGGCGTTCTGCGGGATTGTAGGACTTAAACCAACCTATGGAACAGTATCGCGGTATGGTCTGGTGGCATTTGCATCCAGTCTCGATCAAATCGGCCCCCTCACAAAAACCGTGGAAGACAGCGCTATAGTCCTTAATTCTATTTCAGGCAAGGACCCAAAGGATGCTACAAGCATTGATTCAGGTATAGCTGATTATACCGAAGGAATAAAGAGGGGTGTCAAGGGAATGAAAATCGGAATTCCCAGACAGTATCTTTCCGGTGAAATAGCGGTCGGTGTAAGAAATAAAATTGAAGCAGCCATTGATTCATATGAAAAAATGGGAGCGGTATGTGAGGAAACCTCCCTCGATTTAGCAGATTATGCAATAGCTGCCTACTATATAATTTCCTCTGCTGAGGCCAGTTCTAATCTTGCCAGATATGATGGTGTTAAATATGGTTTCAGAAGCAGTAATTACAAAAATCTGCTTGATTTGTATAAAAACACAAGAAGCGAGGGTTTCGGTGCGGAAGTTAAGCGACGAATCATGTTGGGAACCTATGTTCTGAGTTCCGGATATTACGATGCATACTACAAAAAAGCATTGCAGATAAGAACTCTTATCAAAAATGAATTTGACGGCCTATTTAAAAAATACAATTGCATACTCGGACCTACCACACCCACTACAGCATATAAAATTGGTGAAAAGACCGATAATCCTCTTGAAATGTATCTTGGAGACGTGTTTACGGTTTCTGTAAATATCGCAGGAATTCCCGCCATATCGATTCCATGTGGAAATGATGAATCCGGGTTGCCCGTAGGAATGCAGCTTATTGGAAGCGCTTTCAGTGAAAAAACGCTGTTTCAGGCGGCATATGCATATGAAAGAGAACATCCCTTTGCAATAGCTCCGGAGGTGCAGGCATGAATTATGAAGTTGTAATCGGCCTCGAAATACATGTAGAGCTCGCAACGAAATCAAAGATTTTTTGCGGATGCACTACAAAATTCGGCGGTGAAATCAATACTCATTGCTGTCCGATTTGCACATCTATGCCCGGAACTCTTCCGGTGATGAATGAAAGAGTGGTGGAGTTTGCGGCAAAAGCCGGTCTTGCCATGAACTGTGAAATAGCTAATTTTTCAAAGATGGACCGTAAAAACTACTTTTACCCGGACCTTCCGAAGGCATATCAGATATCACAATTTGACCTGCCGATATGCAAAGGCGGTTATGTCGATATAGAAATAGAAGGTAAAACAAAGCGAATAGGAATAACAAGAATACATATGGAAGAAGACGCGGGCAAGCTTTTGCACGACCAATGGGAAAAAGGGTCCCTTGTGGATTATAACAGGTGCGGTGTTCCTCTGATTGAAATAGTAAGCGAACCGGATATGCGCTCTCCTGAGGAGGCCAGGGCATATGCTGAAAAAGTAAGATTAATACTTCAGTATACGGGAGTATCGGATTGTAAAATGCAGGAAGGTTCCTTGCGCGCTGATGTAAATTTGTCGTTACGACCCATTGGCCAAAAAAAATTCGGTACCAGAACAGAGATGAAAAACTTGAATTCATTCAGGGCTATATTACGTGCAGCAGAATCCGAAATTCAGAGGCAATCGCGTGTTTTGGACGAGGGTGGGGTAATTACACAGGAAACCCGGCGCTGGGATGATGATGAAGGTAAAAGCTATGCCATGCGGAATAAAGAAGAAGCCCACGATTACAGATATTTTCCCGAACCGGACTTGGTTCCGATAGAACTTACCGATGAAACCATCAATAAGTACAGAGAATCACTGCCGGAATTATCCCATGAACGTGTCAAACGATATATACATAAACTTGGTATTCCCGAATATGACGCGTCACTGATAACTGCCTCGGTAAAAACAGCAGATTTCTTTGATGATACAGTAAATTCCGGAGCAGACCCAAAGACTGCTTCTAACTGGATAATGGGTAATCTTATGCGTCTGATGAAAGAAGTCAATACCGAAGATATTCCTTTCGGCGGAGAAATGCTGCATGAATTGATAGGACTCATAGAAAAAGGCGCCATCAGTAATAATATTGCTAAAACAGTTTTTGCGGAAATGTTCAGAACAGGTAAAACTCCACTGGAAATTGTTAAGGAAAAGGGCCTTGAGGTAGTAAGTGATGCCGGTGAACTCGGACAAATTGTCGATAAGATAATTAGTGCAAATTCCAAGTCCGTTGAGGATTACCTCGGAGGTAAACAAAAGGCAATAGGATTCCTTATGGGCCAGGTGATGAAGGAAACAAAAGGCAAGGCTAATCCGCCTATGGTTAACAAGCTTTTGAGGGATAAACTAGAGTTGCTGAAATAGTGCAATGAAAATGTAACATAATTAGCATTGTTAACATAATATGATTTATGTATAATGATTAGGCGTTTTTAAGGAATGAAAGGATAAGAAATGAGTTTTCTTAATACAATGATTGAAAAAGCAAAAAATGATGTAAAAACCATTGTTTTGCCGGAAACCACGGATCTCAGAGTACTTACCGCAGCTGCCGATGTACTTGAAAAGGAGATAGCTGAAATTATTTTGATAGGGGATAAAGAGCAAATTGAAAAAGATGCTTTGGATAATTCCCTTGATTTGAGCAGAACAAAAATAATTGAAATAGATAAATTTGATAAACTAACTGAATTTATCGACAAGCTGGTTGAGCTAAGAAAGCATAGGGGTATGACGGTTGAAAAAGCCGCTGAGTGGATAAAAAATCCTATAGTATTCGGCATGGTATTGGTTAAAATGAAAATCGCGGACGGTATGGTTGCCGGAGCCATCAACTCAACGGCCAATGTACTCAGTCCGGCTGTCAGGATTCTGAAAACAGCTCCGGGAACAACAAAAATATCATCGTTTTTCATAATGTGCGTACCTGACTGCGAATATGGGGAAAACGGCACATTTGCTTTCGGTGACTGTGGTCTTCTTGAAGAACCGGATGCAGAAGAATTATCAGAAATAGCCATTTCGACAGCAGCTTCATTTAAAAGTTTGGTGGGCACAGAGCCTATAGTTGGAATGCTTTCATATTCAACTTACGGAAGCGCGCAGAGTGCTTCAACCGATAAAGTTGTAGAAGCAACAAAGCTGGCTCAGAAAAAAGCGCCTGAACTTGCTATCGACGGCGAGTTCCAGTTAGATGCGGCAATTATTGAGGCAGTAGGGAAGAAAAAAGCACCGGGCAGCAAATATGCGGGGAAAGCCAATGTACTGATATTCCCTGATTTGAATTCCGGTAATATAGGATATAAGTTAACACAGCGTCTGGCTAAAGCGGAAGCCTACGGACCGTTGCTGCAGGGTATTGCAAGCCCCGTAAACGACCTTTCAAGAGGATGCAGCGCAGAAGACATTACCGGTGTTGTGGCAATAACCGCCGTACAGGCTCAGAACATGGAGAAGTAATTAATGAAGGTATTGGTCATCAATGCCGGCAGTTCGTCCCTCAAATACCAGATGATTGATATGAGGGATGAAAAGCTGTTGGCCAAGGGATTATGTGAGAGAATCGGGTTTACGGACAGTGTTCATAAATATACCCGTGCTGATGGTGTCGCGCAAGAAGTCGTGCTCTCTTTGCATAACCATGTTGAAGCTATTAACGCAATGTTAGCCCTTCTTACTGATAGAGAAAAAGGCGTTATAGAATCAATGGATGAAATCATAGCCATTGGACACAGAGTTGTTCATGGCGGCGAAGCTTTTAATAAATCCACGATTATTGACGATAAAGTGCTTGAAGTGTTAAGGCAGTGCATAGACCTTGCGCCTATACACAACCCTGCTAATATAATGGGTATTGAAGCATGTCGTCAGGAGATGCCGGACATACCCATGATTGGTGTATTTGATACGGCTTTCCATCAAACGATGCCGGAAGAAGCGTATATGTATGCCTTGCCGTATGAGTTATATACTAAATACGGAATTCGTAAATACGGATTTCACGGTACAAGCCACCGGTTTGTAACAAAAAGAGCGGCATTGATGCTGGGAAAACCGCTTGATAAACTGAAACTGGTGTCATGTCACCTTGGAAACGGGGCAAGCATATGTGCCGTTAAATTCGGTAAATCGATAGATACAAGTATGGGATTTACGCCTCTGTCAGGACTGGCAATGGGAACAAGAAGCGGAACAATTGATCCTGCCCTTATATCATTTATAATGGATAAAGAAGATATGACCATTGAAGAGACCAATAAATTTTTAAACAGAAAATCCGGAGTGCTGGGGATTTCAGGTATAAGCAGCGATTTCAGGGACCTTCTCAAAGCTTCTAAAAAAGGTAATGAGCG
>JAUVJE010000151.1 GCA_030592355.1 Clostridia bacterium | reverse complement strand
AGTGTTCCATTTATCGAGAAAGTAATTGTATACAAACCTTGAACAACCTATTGTCTTATTAATCAATACGGTCTGTTCTTTTGTCGGATACAATCTGAATCTGAAGGCTTTCTTTTGCAGCATTTAGTTCATTTCACTTTCTGGTTATTGCTTGTTCTCGTAACAATCAATTTGTGCATCAACTACATTTATTATATACTGTTTTTCAGATATTAATGTGCCATATTTGGTACTAAGACTAAGGCGATTTTAGAGTCGAACAAGTGAATTTCCCCAATTCATCCCACATCTGAAGACACGGGTATTCTTGGGCGGGGAATAAAGCGCCTTGAAGCGGGTAAGTATACTTTAGGGCTTACTGAATAACTTAAAAACACCCTGTTCAAAGTCCTATTATGTGTTTTTTAAGCAGTTCAGGTGCAAGGGTTTTCAAATAACTCGCTAAAAACCCTGCACCTTAATGAACCTTAACACTCTGCTTTGTTCCATTCAGTGCGCCGATAAATACGGCCATGGCCTGAAAACCTTATCTTAAAGAGAGTTTTCATCCCATACGGCTGCCGCCGTTGCTGAATCTTGAAACATTGTATTATTAAGCGGCCCCTACTTTATAAAAAACAGGAGGATTGCCATGGGATGGTTTGCGGATATTTCATACAAAATATTTATGTTTCCTTTTGAAACGGCATTGCTTACGCATTTTCGAAAATTATTGATAAAGCAGGCGGCTGGGCATGTGCTTGAAATCGGAGCAGGGACAGGTGTGAATTTAAAATATTATAAAGAAAGCAAAGTTGATTCGCTGAAAATAATTGACAGAAAACTTTCCGACAGTCTTAAAATTTCTTCAAAAGACTTTTTTACCAAGGTTGAATTGATTGAAGGAGATGCAGAATCTTTGCCGTTCTCCGACGGGTTTTTCGACAGTATTGTTTTTACTTTGGTTTTTTGTTCGGTAGCTGATCCCATAAAAGGATTGGCGGAGGTTCGCAGGGTTCTGAAAGACAATGGAAAAATAATTTTCATGGAGCATGTTAAACCTGATGGCGGCAAACTGATAAAAGTCACCGATAAAATTAACGCTCACTGGAATTCCTTTTCAAGTGGATGCAATTTAAATAGAGAAACGCTTCAAACCATAAAATCCGCCGGCTTTGCTTTGCAACCGGAGTCCTATAGAAGAAAAGGGGTTTTCATAACCGGAGTAGCCGGAAAAATATAAAAATTCATTAATACCGATATTGGACAGATTTAATGGCAACTATATAAAAAAGATAATTAGGGGCTGCTGAATAATCCGGGAATTATAATATTCAGCAACTGCGTTAGTCATATTGGCTGAAAACAAGCTTAAATAAAGGGTTTTCAACCAATGGCCCTATTTATATAAATGTAAAGCCTGTGGATGCAGGCTTTGGTTTTATTTTAATTGATAAGGTGTGCCAACGATAATGCTCACTCGTTTCTGACTTAATTCGTGAGATTATAGTTCAGGGCACGATGACGTTTCTCAGACTTTGCCCTGTGGTACGCCATCCGGAATAGCATCGCAAGGTTCGTATTCAATGGGTTCGTCTACGAAATGACGGTCAAAATACTTACGGGTCCATGTTTCATAGCTGGTGTATCCTCCGGCTAAATTCTTAACTCTTTCAAAACCATTCTGCTTCAAAATCCTACTGGCGAGATAAGCTCTGAAGCCAACGGCGCAATACAGGATGATTTGCTTATTTTTATCAAGTTTATCAAGATTATCCCTCAGTTCATCAACGGGGATATTTATTGCTCCGGTTATTATGCCGTGTCTTGTCTCGCCGGGCGTTCTGACATCTACTACTATAGTATCCGTTATATCAATGTCCTCAAGCTCACGGCATTGAATATTATCGCATAAGCCGGTTAGAACATTTTCTGCATTGAAGCCCGCCATGTTGACAGGATCTTTGGCTGCCGAATAGGGAGGGGCATACGACAACTCAAGTTTTGTAAGATCGAAGACGGTCGCTTTGAATCTCATAGCCGTGGCAATGACATCAATTCTTTTATCAACCCCCATACTGCCGACCGCCTGGGCTCCAAGAATTTTTCCATCCATGTCAAACAATATTTTCAAAGTAAGGGGATAGGCACCAGGATAATAACTTGAATGGGATCTGGGATGAACTATGGTTGCCTTATAATCTTTGTTAAGCACCTTGCCAAGAGCTTCCAATTGTTTTTCATTAAGACCGGTTGAAGCTGCGGTTATATCAAAAATTTTGGCAACACTCGTACCCTGGGAGGCTTCATAGATACTGTCAATACCCGCTATATTATCTGCGCATAGCCGCCCTTGTTTATTGGCCGGACCTGCAAGCGGAATCATTGTCTGTTCTCCTGAAACCAGATGCTCGACTTCTATGGCGTCGCCCACGGCATAAATATCAGGATCACTGGTTCTAAGATGCTTGTCTACTACTATTCCGCCCCGTCTGTTTGTTTCGAGTCCCGAGTCAACAGCTAAGCTTGAATTGGGTCTTATGCCAATTGCAAGAATAACCAAATCTGCCGTTAGGGTAAGTCCGCTTTGCAGAGTCAGTTTTGTCTGACCGATTTCGGTTTGTGTAAAGTCCTTCACTCCGTTGCCGAGGAAAAGCCTGATGTGATGTTTTGATAACTGACGGTGAACAAACTGGGCGACGTCATAATCAAGGGGTTGCATTACCTGGTCCATCATTTCAACAAGTGAAACTTCAATTCCCAGTTCACTTAGGTTTTCAACCATTTCTATGCCGATGAAACCGCCTCCGATAACCGCTGCGGTTTTAGGTTTGTTTGTTTTGATGTAACTGATAATCTTATCCATGTCGGGAATTGTCCAAAGTATAAAATGATTATTCGCTTTAATACCCGGAATAGGCGGGGTAAATGGTGTCGAACCCGGTGATAAAACCAGTTTATCATAGGACTCTTCATACAATTTTTCTGTTTTTTTGTTCAGTACCGAGACAGTTTTTCTTTCACGGTTAATTTTGGTTACTTCATTGAAAATCCTGACTTCAACATTAAATCGCAACTTCATATCCTCAGGCATCTGAAGTATTAACGAATCTCTTTTAGGGATGGTTCCGCCAATGTGATAGGGAAGCCCGCAATTCGCAAAAGAGATATAGGGGCCCCTCTCCATAATGATTATTTCCGCTTTTTCATCAAGTCTCCTCAGACGTGCGGCCGTACTCGCGCCACCGGCAACTCCGCCGACTATAACAACTTTCTTTGACATCATATCCTCCGCTATTTATATAATACGTTTATTATGGACTTTACAAGGTCATTTGTCACCTTATAATTGATTTCTTTCCCGTTTCTTGTGCCGGTTATGATTTTGAGCGCCCTTAATTTGGCTATATGCTGTGATAAGGTAGACTGGGGTGAGCCGGTGCACGTCTGCATATATGAAACAGTAAAGCCACCCTTTTTAATCAAATTTTTAACTATACACAGTCTGGCGGGATGACCCAGGGCTTTTAACATTTCTGCATATTCAATATTCTGTTGAGTATTTATCTGCATATCAGACTCCCCTCTATATATTCTAATAATACGATATGTAGATATGTGTGTCAAGAATTTAACAAGCAATTTCCATTTATTAGGATTATAAAACCGCATAATAGGGTAGGAATAGAATATAAATTATATGGAGAGTAACCAAATGAAAAAGCAAGTAATTATAATTTTCAGCATATTAGCTATAATTTTCCTGAGTTCAGGATGCGGCACCGAAATAAAGGATGAGCAGCCGGCAAACAGTAATTCAACGATGAAAAGCAATTCGCCGGTAAACAGTAATTCATCGATAAACAGTAATTCAACGGCCATAGACGGTAGGATTATTGAAGTTGTCGAAGGTAGTCACATTATTATCCGCAACGAAAAAGATACATCTATATATTATCAAATTGACATAAGCGGGGGCCTGGTTATTACAAAAGGCGTTAATGGCGACCTTGAACCTGACCATGTTATCACAGCAGATGTTGAAATACTGAATTCAGATACTATTCCGCGGGAAGCGAAGCTGATTGCGGTTACCGGGAATAAAGTGCCCGGATACAGAATCATAAACGCGAAAGAAGCAAAGGCTATGATGGATGCCGGCGATGTGCTTATTGTAGATGTCAGAACTGTGGGTGAGTATGAGAGCGGCTTTATTCCCGAAGCATATAATGTGCCCCTCGACGGGATAGACAAAAATATTAAGAATATTACTGAAAACAAAGATGACACCATACTTGTATATTGCAGAAGCGGAAACAGGAGTAAAGTTGCGGCAAGGATACTGACTGAGATGGGATATAAGAATGTTTATGATTTCGGCGGAATAGCGGGCTGGTCTTATAATATCGTAGAACCCTAATATACTCATGCAATTAATGTTTTATAGAACACATTTAGCCACTGGAAAAGGAGTTTCGCCCATCCGGTGGTTTTGCCATTGTGATTTTCCTGTAGTGCTAAATTTCTTTTATACTAACAGTTTTAATTTTTTTCTGGCTGACCCCAACCTGCATAACAAAACAGGGAACATGCCCCGGTAATAATAAGTTTTTTCAGGTCTTTCTCAGCAATTGTAAATACTTTCGGTTTCTCCCATTTATTCATGACTTAAGGCTCCTTTTCAAAAAGTATTAGAAAGAATTGATCTTCTAATCAGGTCAAGCTTTTGGGTGAGATAATCAACGTTCAGCTTATAATATACGCGCCTATTGCTGATTCGTCTCAGCAGAACCCCTGCGTTTATTAATATATCAATGTGGTATGAGGTTGTAGAAAAAGCAAGCTTGCAGTTCTTGGTTATTTCACCGACGAACATCTCTTTGCCATTCAGCATCCTGATTATCTCTAACCTGTTGGAATCTGAAAAAGCCTTTAAAAAGTTCTCGTTTGAGATGTTGGTGTCATCATGTTTGGTTGCCTTAAGGTACTTATCATAATGGATACCCAGGAGAACGGTTGGATTGGTTTTACCAATTGTATAAATCAAAATCTCATTAAGGAATGAATAGGATAATGTAATTCTATTGGTCTCATCATTGGGTATTGATGAATTCGATATGTGAGAGAGAATGCTTAATATTTCGCCAGGATTGTTTTTTATTTTGCTTTTCATCAGTCTTTCGAAAGTTCTGATTTGCTCATTGTTGTCAGAATACACTTTTTTAACTTTTTTCTCTGTTTGTTTAAGCAATAGACACAAAGGCTCCATTATTGATGAACGGTTGCAGTGAAGACCGATGAACTCCAGGCGTTGTTTACCGTTCAATGATTCCATTGATAATATATAATTATAAAAAACTGCTTTATCAGACAGAAGGGTTTTGTAGAAACCAGTATCATTCCTGTTATCATCATAAAACACAAGAAGGTTTTGCAGAATTGCACTATTTGACATAGCCATAAAATCATCCACCAAGGCACTGATGGAGGCGAATTCCGGTAATTTCTTATCATAAATATAGGCAATAAATGAGTTATGGCCTTTATCCTTCTTGAAAAAAATTGCCAAGCCTGGAGTTATGTTTATGCTGTTATCCCATAGTTTCTGTTTAGCGTGGTTAATTACTGGATCTTTTGTTATGCCATACTCATCTAAAGCCTCAGAAAAATCAAGGGCATTGTATTTCTCAAGAATAATCCTTAGAAAATCATATATCATTGCTGCTGAGCTGTTAAATATATATTCCATTATTAATCTCCCTCAAATAGTATATCACTAAATAATAAGAATTTATAATGCATTCATAGTTAATACCGAAATGTTCAATTGTAATATTAACTGTCGCCAACATCAAGCGACCTCTGCATATATTTCACTGGGCGTCCTGTAACCCAGGATTTTCCTTGGATAATTATTAAGCCAGTTTTCTATCCGCTGTATTTCCTT
>JAUVJE010000183.1 GCA_030592355.1 Clostridia bacterium | reverse complement strand
CACTTTAATACATTCCCTATATCCTCAAGCTGGTCCGGGTGCCTGTATTTAGGTCCGAGCCTGTATTTAACATTGAGAACTAAGAATCCCTCGCTTGCAAAAGTTGCACATAACCGGGCACATGTAAGCTTACTTCCTGTTGTCCACCCTCCGCCATGCAAATAAATTATCACCGGCAGCAACCCTTTTCTGTCGGCGGAAGAAAATATATCCATTTTCCCACTAGGCAAGAAAACTACATCGTTTGTTCTAAAAAATCCAACGGGCATTCTTCTGCTAAAAAGCAGAATCCGTCCTATAAATTCCATTGTGGTCTGATAAATTTTTATCAGTAATGCGCCCATATATTTCACGTCCTAGTAATCGCCTATCAATTTAACAAAAATGACAGGGATGTCCTCTCTTATACTAATTTTATTATCCTCATCCTTTGATACAATGTTAATCCTTTGTGTATGGTGTCCGACAGGTATAATCATGCCCCCGCCGGTCGCAAGCTGTTTAATAAGCATTTTGGGAATCTGCCGTGCTGCCGCAGTAACTATAATTCTGTCAAAAGGAGCTTCTTCTTCCCAACCTTTCGAACCATCGCCAAGTTTATATCTGATATTGGAAAATCCAAGTCTCCCAAGCCGTTCTTTCGCTTTTTTCATCAGAGGTTCAATTCTTTCGACGGTATAAACTTCCGAGGCAAATTTCGCCAGCAATGCAGTCTGATAACCGCTTCCTGTTCCAATTTCCAGCACTTTGCTATCTTCTTCAATCCCAAGCATCAACGTCATCCTCAGAACAAGCGATGGCTGTGAAATCGTTTGTCCATGACCAATTGAAAACGCAGCATCCACAAAGGCAAATTGTTTGTTCTCCTCCATAAACATTGATCTGTCGAGTTTTTTATAATATTCAACAATATCCGCATCTGAAATCATTTCATTCCCCTGCTTTCACTTACATTATCTCATATTAACCCAATTGGAAACATGCCAAATCAGATAATATAAATATCTGAAAATTAACCTTTGGTAAATTTATCGAATTTATGTAAAAACTGTATCACACAATATCTTTTTTAAGGATTGCATACACATCGCAATCGACATATACGCCTTTCTGGTTCTTAGCATAATCACGAAGCCTGCCTTCGAATTTCATGCCTGCTTTTTGCATGACTTTACCCGATGCAATGTTTTCTGAGTGGAAGTATGCCATAACCCGGTTAAATCCCACAGTTGTCAGCAGATACCGCAGCACTTCGTTCAGGGCTTCCGTTGTTATTTCCCTGCCCCAGTAATCTTTACCAATACAGTATCCGACTTCACATTTATCATTGTCTTTATCTATATTAACCACTGCGATGGATCCGACAACTTTTCCCTGCTCTTTTACAACAATCGCCCAGTTATAACTATCAGGAGATTTATATCCTTCAATCCAAGTATTAAGTATATTCTTTGTAACTTTTACATTTTCATGAGGCAACCATGTTAGATATTTTGTAACATCACTGTCATTAGCCCATGTCTTGAACATGGGAAGTGCGTCTTCAATAACAAATCGTCTAAGTAAAAGCCTCCTTGTTTCAATATTTACCGTGCCAATATGATTCATTATTGCCTCCGATACTATTATTTCCGGAATGTTCTGCCAATAAACAATCAATGTTCCTATATTTCCGCAACACAAATATTGCTGCCAATTATTCAGGGGACATAGACTTCCGATACTTCTAATACAATCTTATCCAGTAATTTCACTTTGCATAAAATCCTGTATTCACTCATCCTGGCAATAAAATCTTTGCGCTCCGTTTTAACCGGAGTAATTTTTATCCGGTCAATTATGTAATATTTTGTTTCATTGGTTACAAGAAGTTTTTTGCTCTTTATTTCTTCATTATGGATATAAAATCCACTCGGCAAATCGTCTTCTGCATCCAGTTCCAATTCTTTTATCCTGTCGACATCATCAAATGTTATCCATTCGCATTCATCCACATAAAGGTAATTATCCGCATTATTAAAACTCAAAACATAGCCTAGAATTTCGTCATCAATCAGATTAATTACATTTAGATTCGATTCCTTTGGCTGATTTGAACAGGAAACAAACAGAAAAATTAAAACCATTATAAGTAGTATCCGTTTCATAAACACCATCCCCTTACCGTCGTCCTTTTTTTACCATTATTTATTAACTACATAGGCTTTAGATTATTATTCAGCCTGTCAATTATTTTATTTATTCTCCTGATTTTGGTTTCTTCCTTTTTTGCATCAAGATAAAACGCAGCATATGTCTTTTGGACACTGGGAGACATCTTCTTGAAATTAGATAGAGCCGGTTCAATTCCATTGATTGCGCTCACCAAAATCTCAATTTGTATTTCTGTTACAGGTTCTTTCTTTTGGACAGTCCACTTACCGCTTTTTTTAGCTTTTTTAATTTCAAGAAAACCATACTCAGTCATTAATCCGGAATCAATCAGTTTTTTTGCAAAATTCTTATTGCGTTCCGACCATTGGCTTCCTTTTCGTCTTGGCGTAAATCTTTTTATATAGCTTATATCATCGACCCGTTTAATCAAACCATCAATCCAGCCAAAGCATAGGGCTTCCTCAAGCGCTTCATTCGGATGCAGGGTTTCAAGTTTCCCACCTTTTCCAAACACCAGCCAGATTCCATCATTAATGTTATGATTCCTAATAAGCCATCTATGGAATTCATTTCGATTTTTAAAGGTATGCCGGTTACTCATAACCATCTCTTTCTAATTTTACATTTATACTCAATATTCGCGATTTCATAATCAGTTTTCGTATCAATTTATTATACATCATCATGACTTTTATATTTTTAGTAAGCAGATTTAACTTTAATTTTATTAAGCCCTTCTTATACCTGATGGCAAAACCATCAATCCCGTCATTTATTGCTGACGACAGTATCTTTCCACTTTCCAATGCATAGCTGATGCCTTCGGCAGAACTTGGACTTATAAAACCGGCAGCCTCGCCTACCATGGCAATATTACCTTTACAGATGTTTAGCTGATGTATTTTGCGGGATCTCATTATTAGCGTGCCCTTTTTCTTAACAGCATCTCCCTGTATGTATCCCGATTCCCTTAACCCCCCAATGAGCACCCTGTATCTTGCATCTGCATCTTCCTTAAATGGAATAGCTGTTCCAACCAGTATTTTATTTCCCTTTTGAATAATCCAGGAATAGAAATTCGTCACATCCTTATTAAAAATCGAAATATAGTAAGGTAGATTTTTATCCGATAAATAACACTCCTGAATCGAGATATATTTATCAGGAATTGAACAACCGGCAAACGCCTGGCTGCGAACCCGTGATACCGCTCCGTCCGCCCCGATCATCATCCTGGTTTCAACCGTTATTTTTTTCTTGTTTATTTCCAAGGTTACTGTGTAACCATTCTCCATTGCTTCATATGATTTATATATACAGCTGAATTTTCTTTCTACGGAATCCGGCACCAATGAGACAAGCCATCTGTCAAATTTCTCTCTTTCAATGTTTATATAATGTCTTTGATAGAACCTTACAAGTCCGTTGTCCATGTCCACCGACTTAACGCTGAATGTCTGCGGACCGGCGAGGATATCTCCGGGAATTCCAATGCCTTGTTTAGCAAGCTCTTTCTGAGCTGCCGGAGCCAATAACCCCCCGCAGCATTTTTCTTTCGCGAAATCAGATTGTTCATCCAGATTTCTCTGGTCGACCAGTAAAACTTTGTATTTATTACTGAGTAATCTGGCAAGCGTTGAACCTGCAGGACCTGCTCCGATAATAGTAATGTCGTAAATCAATTGTTATCCTTTTCTCCAGTTTGTATTTTTATGAACCATTTTTTAAAATCATTCTGTGAGATTCATGTTCACCATCGGATCTGAAAAATCCCATTTTGTCATAAAATTCAGCGGCTCCGGACGTCGTTTTTAATCGTACTACTGTAAAATGCCATTCTGCTTTCCTTATGACCTTTTCTATCAGTTCTTTCGCAATTCCCCTGTGTCTGAATTGTTCGGAAACATATAGATGCCTGACTCTCCCAACACCCGGCTCATCCGTATACGGATCAATATTTAATCCGCATATCCCAAAACACCAGCTACCGGCATATGCCCCATATAGAATCTCCCCATCTCCGGTAAAATCGTTTTCACCGCTTAAGAACTCATACATGCATCTGCCTACAAATTTATATCCTTCGCTTTCAGCTTCACTTTCAAGCTGTACCAAATTAGGTATCTTATCTTCATTGATTTTTAGTATTTTATACTTCATTTACTGTCTTTCACCTGAGTAAGCATCCACTTTTGAACTACCCGCCAATGAATTGGCAGGATTCCTGGTCGATAGACCTACTGGTCTAAGCTTACCCAGGCTACCCGGGCCGCTTGGTCGAGCAGCAAACTCGTTTGCGACCAGATCCCCGCAGTCCCT
>JAUVJE010000192.1 GCA_030592355.1 Clostridia bacterium | reverse complement strand
GTAATCATTTCTTTCTCCTTTATGAACGAATTTTTATTGTCAACTTTTCTTACACAAAATACCAGGATTTTTATGTTGGGAACCGAATATGAAAAATCAATAAAAGCTAATAAAATTCAGAGTCATTCTGATGGCAAAGAAATATTCCTAAAAGCGTTTTCAGACAAACACAGGATAAGTATTTTTAGATTGCTTATGGATAAAGAAATGTATGTGGGCGAGATTGCTAAAAAATTGAAATTGGTACTGTCAACTACTTCGTATCACCTTGATATTCTGTTTGGAGCGAGGGTCATTGGCAGCAGAACTGCCGGTAAAAAAATATACTATCAAGTAAATAAAGAATACGTGATTGAGAAATTTAAGAATATAGCAGAAACGATAGAAAAAAGTAATTTTTAACAGGGGGTACATTATGAAAAAGTGGGAAAATCCAAAAATTATAACCATTAGGGAAAAGGAATTAAAATCAATGATTATCGCAGGTGCGTGTTCTGATTGGTGTATAGTTTCATGGTTCCGGGAGTTACCTGAAGACTAGTAAAACATTCTGAATCATTGGTAGTCAATGTATGATTTTTAGATTATTCTGATGACGTGATTTGTCTGTTATTTGGGATAATCTGTTAATTTGGGAATCATTTGTCAACCGTACATTTATAGTACTCAAACAATCTTTATACTTATAATTCTTGTATGAATGCTTTAGCACTCTTCCTCTACCGTCCAACTCATATAAACTATCAAAAGCACCACCGCTGCAAAAAATAATCCGTTCATTTTAATTCCCCTTTTCTTTTGTTTATGGGGTAATTCTATCGGATATGGTATACCGTTTTTGGTACACAACAAAACCACCTGAACTGCCTTATCTCCTACCTTATACAAATAAATTTGCAACGGTATAATAGTAAGAAATGTGATTTGCTTGACGGAATCAAAAATGAGCTATAGTATTTCTATATCAGCATTTATCAGCAGGTATATCCAACTTCATCAGCCAGGCTGAATGACCCGGTCCCCGGAGGTGTTTTATGAACATTAGGAACCTTGGTATATTACTCATCATAATCTTTCTTGCCTTTTCTTTGTCAGCAGGAAGTTCACCAGTTGAAAAAGGCGAGAACTGTACAAATTTCGCAGCTTCTTATAATGGAAAAGTTTTATTCGGCAACAGCGAGGATGCATCTGCAAATCATCCCCTTCATGGAGACCCTGACGAAACCATAATATGGTTCCTGCCTGCTTCCGAAAAAAACTATGGAATGATGCAGCTTGGGTGGTATTTTGAAGAAACGAGAATAAGTTACCAGGGCGGAATGAATGAATTCGGCTTGTGTTATGATTCTACCGCAATCCCTGAAGTTGAGTTAACAGACCATCCGGAAAAGCCATTCAATCCCGGTAATAGTTACAAATGGAGGGATATCCTAGGCAAATGCAGGAATATAGATGAAGCCGTTGATTACATTAATCAATACAATTTCAAAACAATGTGGTTCCAGATATTCCTTACCGATGCAACGGGCGAATCCGTTATTGTCAGCCCGAATGAATCAGGCGAATTAACCTTCACATACAAAGGAACGGATAATGGATATATTGCACAAACGAATTTCAACCGTATCAATCCCAATAGCCACTTTGGTTCCTATCCTTGCGACAGATATGAGACATGCAGCAGCCTGCTGTCTGAAATAAATGATGAGAGTAAAATGAGCGTTGAGTATTTTAAAACAGTACTGGACGCAGTTCACCAAAATGATTCCGGCTCTTATACACCATATTCAAATATCTTCAATCCTGAAACAAAAACAGCCTATATCTATTATGCTTCACAATTCGATGAACCTGTCGAGTTCGACTTGATGTATGAACTTTCACTCGGTCTTCATGAATACAAGCTCAGCGAATTGGTTTCAGACGAAACCCATGACAGCGGGTTAGAATATCATCAGCAATATTTAAGGCGTTCTAATTTAACCAAGATTCTGATCATTGCCGGGGTTGGACTTACAGTCAGCGGATTAATAGCCCTACTGTATTTTTTGATAAGAAGAAAAAGAAAAAGATAGCCTGGGTATATTAAAATTTTTATAAAAGGAGTCTGTTATGAAAAATATGGCAATCTGCGGAATTGATTGTGACAAATGCGAGTACAGGAAACCCAAATCATGCAGGGGGTGCCGTGAAATGGCCGGTGATATGTTCTGGGGCACATGCGACTTAGCCAAGTGCTGTATCAAAAAGGCACTTGACAACTGCGGTCAATGCAGTGAATTTCCATGTAAGATTTTACAAGAATATGCCGGAGCCAAAAATCCTGAAAGGATTCAGAACCTTAGAGATAATAATTAATCCATCCCCAGCCATCTTTGGTTAACATCTGCAAACCACCCATTGATATCATATCGCATATGTATCTTTAATAGTTCGGTATAGAAATCCGTTGTATGCAGAGCAGCCTTTGAATAAATGAAGAAGAAAGACATGTGATGTTATTTACTTAAATTTATAGTTTATTTGCTCAAGCTTTTCCAGTATACTGTTTGCTTTGAGAAATGCTTTGTATTCATCAATCGCCGTTTCAATTTCTTTTTCTCCGGTTAAAATATCATAATATAACTTGGAAGTAATCCGCATCAGCAATGAATTCATTTGGCTGACCTCGGTATTAAAGGCATCCAGTGTCAGGAAATATGAAAGCTCCGTTCCAAAAAACTGCCTGGTATAATCAGCACCTGTTTTTTCCCGTTCTAATATATCCAGTATTGCTGTTTCTTCTTGAATATTTGTTGGTTTTTCGCTGAAAATCCTGGGTTTTTTACTAATTCCCATATTGGGGAAATTATTGGATATTCCGATTTTCTCCAGAGCCGCACCATTATCATCTTTGGAAAAATAAGTAAAATAAGAATCAAATTCATAGTAATTTTCATCTTTAATTCCTACAAAAAGATCCATATGTCCATCAGATTTATTCTGCATGATTTCAACGAGCTGTCCCATTTTTTTTACAACGTCCTCCGTATCATTCAGCACCGCCATGTAAAATGGCTGTGCCTGTTCCTTTATTAGTTTTTCAGTTGCATTTCCCATTAAATGCGTACCGTATGCTTCTTCTTTAATATATTCGTAGTTCCTGACTCCTGTAAACGACGATGCGACCATAAGGTTGTTTGCGTCTGTCATTTCCCTGCTGTCAATCACCAACCCCTCGTCAATCAGCATTTTGATATATGTTATGGCTTCATTGAATCCCTTGTTTAAAACCGAACATTCAAACTCATTAATCACAGGGTTGTAAACAATTGCCCTTCCCGGGTTAACATAGCAGCCGAATGAATGAAAAACATCGTAAAATGGATATGTGGGGCCTCCGAGGGATATTTCGGCTATGTATGTGTCTTTCTTATTATTTCCGTCGGGATCCTCCTCTGCCACATACTTTGCATAATTATAAAATTCTTCAAGGGTTTGCGGCACCTCAAAATCCCCTTTGTCAAGCCATTCCTTATTATAAATCCTCTTTAAACAAAATGTGAATGACGACATAGGAAAAGCCCATGCATCCCCGTTGCTGTCCGTTACCTGTACCAGTGCGGCGTCTGATGCATTCATTAATCCGGGAAGCTCCCCTAAATACTCATTGATGGGTTCAATCAGGTTATTCTCCTTCAATTTGTTAAGCTCATCAACGCTTGTTAAATAAACAAAGCCCCCGCCGTATGAAGCCTCCTTAAGTTCGTTGATATCTGTCCCTATTTCCTCCGCCTTCCCTGACTCAACATCACTCAAATAGTAGCGGTTTATATATGTAAGATTAATTTCAAGCCCATGTTTCGACTGGAAATAATCTTTCCAATCATTAATAAAAGTTTTTGAAGGGAAGCTTCTTGCTGGCATAGGGTAAAATATATCCATCCAATCCGCCGGTTCTTCGCTTGTTTCAGGAGTTTGCGTGTTCGTATCTTCTTCAATGACGTTTGGATTTTCATTTTCAGCCGTTGCTTCCGGGGTTTCTGTAATTTCAATTGATATTTCGGGAATATCAATTATGTCGGACTGACTGGAATTACAGCCGGCAGAAATTAAGAAAATAGCCAGGACCAAACATATTGTTTTGAAATGCTTTTTCATTTTCTCACCTGCTTAACCATATTATTAGATTTATCAGTTAATCAAATATTATCACCTAAAGGTGCCTTAATATGGTTTATGGGCGATTGTTAACAGAATGTTTACAATTTAGCATTGCATTCAGGCCTGCCTTTGCTGCGTCCTTTTAGCAGTGTCGGCAGGAAAGAAAGGCTCAGAATTACTCCGCAGATCATTGAGACCCACATTAAGATAGCCACAT
>JAUVJE010000059.1 GCA_030592355.1 Clostridia bacterium | reverse complement strand
GTGTGAAGGTCCGACTTATCAATACTGAAACCGGAGAAATTAAAGAGCAGGAAATATTCATGGGAGATTTCCCGCTTATGACTCCTACAGGCACGTTTATTATAAACGGCGCTGAAAGGGTAATAGTTAGTCAACTGGTAAGATCCCGCGGTGTTTACTATAAGAAAAAAACGGATAAAACCGGTAAGGAACTGTATTCAAATACCGTAATTCCCAACCGCGGTGCATGGATTGAGTATGAAACAGATTCAAAAGACATCCTTCATGTCCGTATAGACCGCACGAGGAAACTTCCGATAACAGTGCTTCTTAGAGCGCTGGGATATGGAACTGACAGCGAAATAGTTGAGCTTCTCGGAGAGGATTACAGGCTTGATGCAACTTTTGCCAAAGATTCCGGAAGAACGGTAGAAGATGGATTGTTTGAAATCTACCACCGGCTGCGACCGGGCGAACCACCTACGATAGAAAGTGCGACCACATTATTCAATAACATGTTTTTTGATCCCCGCAGATATGATTTGGCGAGATTTGGAAGATATAAATTCAATAAGAAATTAGCAATATCAAACAGAGTGTCCGGAGCTATTGCGGGCGATAATATTGTTGACCGGGAAACCGGAGAAGTAATTGTTGCAAAAGGCGAAGTCATCAGTGAAAAAAATGCACTTAAGATTGAATGTTCAGGCATCAATGAAGTTATGATTGAAACTGAGGAGAAAGTCATCAAAGTCATTGGAAACGCTACCGCTGAAATATCTGAGTTTGTTGATTTTAATTATAAAGAATTTGGGCTCAGTGAAAAAGGATCTTATAACGTAATAAAAGAAATACTTACCGAATACTCTGATGAAGCCGATATTAAGAAAGCATTTAAATTAAGAAGATATGATATCTGTCCCAAGAACATAACAAAAGAAGATATCATTGCTTCTATCGGATATATAATGAATTTAGCCCATGGTCTTGGCAATGTCGATGATATTGACCATCTTGGAAACAGAAGAATCAGATCAGTCGGCGAGTTATTGCAAAACCAGTTCAGGATAGGTTTTGCCCGTATGGAAAGAGTAATTCGTGAAAGAATGACCATTCAGGATATAGACATTGCGACCCCGCAGGCTCTTATTAATACAAGGCCGGTATCTGCTGCAATAAAAGAATTCTTTGGGTCAAGTCAATTGTCTCAATTTATGGACCAACCTAATCCGCTTGCCGAACTGACCCATAAAAGAAGGCTCAGTGCACTTGGCCCCGGTGGTCTTAGCAGAGAAAGAGCAAGTTTCGAAGTCAGGGATGTTCATTATTCCCATTACGGAAGAATGTGCCCCATAGAAACACCTGAAGGACCTAATATTGGTCTTATAGCCTCTCTCAGTACGTTTGCGAGGATAAACGAATATGGTTTTATAGAAACGCCTTTTAGAAAAGTTGACAAAAAAACCGGAATTGTTACAAAAGAAATAGAGTATCTTACAGCAGACCGCGAAGATAATTATATAGTGGCACAGGCAAATGCGCCGCTGACAGAAGATAATAAGTTTACTAATAAGAGAGTTAGTGTAAGGCACCGAAGCGATAAACTTATGACAGATTCAACTAATGTGGACTATATGGATGTATCCCCGAAACAATTGATTTCAATAGCAACAAGCTTGATACCATTTCTTGAAACTGATGCGGCGAACAGAGCGCTTATGGGCTCGAACATGCAGCGGCAGGCAGTTCCGTTGATTAAAACAGACTCACCGATTATTGGAACCGGTATGGAATATAAGGTTGCAAAGGATTCGGGTGTCTGCATTATTGCTGAAGAAAGCGGTGTAATCGAAAACGTATCCGCAGATATGATTAGACTAAAAGGAGACAGCGGCAAACTTATCAACTATCCTCTTCTTAAGTATAAGCGTTCTAATCAGGGTACATGCATAAACCAACGACCCATAATCAAAAAGGGGGAAAAGGTTGAAGCCGGACGTATTCTTGCCGACGGACCTTCTACTGACAAAGGCGAAATCGCCCTTGGTAAAAACATTCTTATCGGTTTCATGACATGGGAAGGATATAACTACGAGGATGCCATACTCATAAGTGAAAAACTTGTGAAAGAAGATATCTTCACATCAATACATATTGAGGAATACGATATTGAGGCCCGTGACACTAAACTCGGTCCTGAAGATATAACAAGTGATATACCGAATGTCGGTGAAGAAGCTCTGAAAAACCTTGACGAAAGAGGCATTATTAGGGTTGGCGCAGAAGTACAGACCGGTGATATTTTAGTAGGGAAAGTTACACCTAAGGGTGAAACGGAACTTACATCCGAAGAAAGACTGCTTAGAGCGATTTTCGGTGAGAAATCAAGAGATGTCAGGGACACATCACTTAAAGTTCCTCATGGCGCATCAGGAATAATTGTCGATGTAAAGGTTTTCACTAAAGAAAACGGCGACGAACTGAATCCGGGTGTTAATGAAATAGTAAGGGTATTTATCGCACAGAAAAGAAAAATCTCAGTTGGCGACAAAATGGCCGGAAGACATGGGAATAAAGGGGTTATTTCAAGGATACTTCCTGAAGAGGACATGCCTTTCTTACCTGACGGCACACCGCTTGAAATAGTACTCAATCCGCTGGGGGTTCCGTCCCGAATGAATATCGGACAGGTTCTTGAGGTTCATCTTGGATATGCCGCTAAGGCCCTTGGTTGGAAAATTGCCACATCGGTATTTGACGGAGCGCATGAGGATGATATCGTTGAATGTCTTGAAAAAGCGAACATGGCAACTGATGGAAAGAGCATTCTTTATGATGGAAGAACAGGAGAAGTTTTTGATAACCGCGTTACAGTAGGTTATATGTATATGTTGAAACTTGCCCATCTTGTTGATGATAAGATACACGCCCGTGCCATTGGGCCATATTCGCTGGTAACACAGCAGCCGCTTGGCGGAAAAGCCCAGTTCGGCGGACAACGGTTTGGGGAAATGGAAGTTTGGGCGCTTGAGGCATACGGTGCCGCATACACATTACAAGAAATTCTTACCGTTAAATCCGATGACTTGATGGGAAGGGTTAAGACATACGAAGCCATTGTTAAAGGTGAGAATGTCCCAAAACCGGGAATACCCGAATCTTTCAAGGTACTTGTTAAAGAATTACAGAGCCTCAGCCTCGACATCAAGGTTTTCAACCGAGAAAATGACGAACTTCTTATTAAAGATGACGATGAAGGCGAATTAGTAGCTGACGCACCTGTTAAATCGGATATTGACGACCTGTTTATCAATGACCTGGTTGTCGAGCCCGACGAAATAGAAGGAATGACAATAGAAGATATAGACTAGTAGGCATAAATACTCTGACTGTTGAAAGGAGCACGTATAGTGCAGGATTTTTTAAATTTTGATTTGATAAAAATAGGTCTGGCTTCACCGGAGAAGATTAAGTCTTGGTCCATGGGAGAAGTTAAGAAACCGGAGACCATTAACTACAGAACGCTAAAACCTGAGAGGGACGGTCTTTTCTGCGAACGTATTTTCGGACCTTCCAAGGATTGGGAATGCCATTGCGGAAAATATAAAAGAATTAGATATAAGGGCGTAATATGCGACAGATGCGGAGTTGAAGTTACCCGCAGTAAAGTCAGACGCGAAAGAATGGGGCATATTGAACTTGCTGCCCCGGTTTCTCATATATGGTATTTCAGGGGAATTCCAAGCAGGATGGGCCTTGTGCTTGATATGAGTCCGAGACTGCTTGAAAGAATCCTTTACTTTAACGCATATGTGGTTCTTGATCCGGGCGACACCGATCTCGAAATCAAGGGCATATTAAGCGAAAATGATTACAGGGAACGAATCGAAACCGCAGGCGGCGGCTTCAGGGCTCAAATGGGTGCAGAAGCTGTTATGGAATTATTGCAGGCAATTGATTTAGAAGAACAGTGCGGCAGCCTTAAAGAAGCTCTGAGAAGCAGCAAAGGACAGAAAAGGGTGCGGATAATTAAAAGGCTTGAAGCGCTGGAATCATTTAGAATTTCCGGAAACCGTCCGGAATGGATGATACTCAATACGATTCCCGTTATCCCGCCCGACCTGCGCCCGATGGTACAGCTTGACGGCGGACGTTTTGCTACAAGCGACCTTAATGATTTATACAGAAGGGTTATCAATAGAAACAACAGGCTGAAAAGGCTGTTGACGCTGGGTGCGCCTTCTATAATTATAAGAAACGAAAAAAGAATGTTGCAAGAAGCCGTTGATGCTCTGATTAACAACGGCAGAAAGGGCAAGCCTGTAACCGGTCCGGGAAACAGGCCGTTGAAATCGCTTTCAGATATGCTAAGCGGGAAGCAGGGACGTTTCAGACAGAACCTGCTTGGAAAAAGGGTTGACTATTCAGGTCGTTCAGTTATTGTAGTAGGCCCTGAATTAAAAATATATCAATGTGGTCTGCCTAAGGAAATGGCCCTTGAATTATTCAAGCCTTTTGTAATGAAAAAGCTTGTAGGCGATGGTTATGCACATAATATTAAAAGCGCAAAAAGGATGGTTGAAAGAGCCAGCGATGAAGTATGGGATATGCTTGAAGATGTAATAAAGGATCATCCGGTATTGCTTAATAGAGCACCAACACTCCACAGACTTGGTATCCAGGCCTTTGAACCTGTGCTTATAGAGGGTAAGGCGATTCAGCTCCATCCGCTTGTGTGTTCCGCGTATAATGCGGATTTCGACGGCGACCAGATGGCAGTTCACGTTCCGCTTTCAAGCGAAGCACAGGCCGAATCACGTTTCCTGATGTTGTCGGCGAACAACCTCCTTGCTCCGAAAGACGGGAAACCAATTACAGTACCTACCCAAGATATGATTCTTGGAAGTTACTACCTTACAATAATTAAAGAAGGCGAACCCGGAGAAGGAAAAGCTTTTGGCTCCATGGATGAAATTTTAATGGCGCTGAACGAAAAGATAATTACTCTGCATACAAAAATAAGGCTCAGAGTTTCAAGAGAGGTGAATGGTAAGTCTTTTACAGGAATAATTGAGGCCACACCCGGAAGGGCTATATTTAATGAAGCTATTCCGCAGGATCTTGGTTTTATAGACAGAAGCATACCGGGAAATGAATTAACTCTCGAAATAACAGAAGTGGTAGGGGACAAGCAGCTTGAGGAAATTATAGAAAGATCAATCAAGAAGCACGGAATGGTCAAGACAGCCGAAATTCTTGATCAAATGAAAGAAATGGGATTTAAGTATTCAACCAAAAGCGCAATTACCGTAAGTGTAAGCGACATGGAAATACCAGATGCGAAAAGCAAACTTATCGCGGCAACCGAAAAAAGGGTCAATACCGTTACAAAGCAGTACAAAAGAGGCCTTATAACTGACGAAGAAAGATACAATTCCGTAGTTAAGCTTTGGACAGAAACAGGTGATAAGGTTACAGATGCTCTCATTTCGGGACTGAAGGAAGACAATCCGCTTTATGTTATGTCGGCTTCAGGTGCCAGAGGTAATAAAAATCAGATTAAACAGCTTGCCGGTATGATTGGCCTTATGTTTGATACATCAGGTAAAACCATAGAAATTCCGATAAAATCAAATTTCCGCGAAGGTCTGAATGTTCTGGAGTTTTTCATATCCAGTAATGGTGCTAGAAAAGGGCTTGCGGACACAGCACTTCGAACAGCGGATTCAGGTTATCTGACCAGAAGACTTGTTGATGTCAGCCAGGATGTCATAATAAATGACGATGACTGCTTCTCAGAAGAGGACATATTCGTTGAGCCGGTTATAGATAACGGCGAAATAATCGAAAACCTCTACGAGAGAATTCTCGGAAGGTATGTTGTCAATGAGATAGTTCATCCTAAAACCGGTGAAGTCATTGTTGAGAAAGATAATTTTATAGATGATGAAATTGCAAAAGCTGTTGTAAATGCAGGAATCACCAGTGCCAGGGTGAGATCTGTTCTTACATGTAAAGCAAGAGTCGGCGTATGCGCCAAGTGCTATGGAATGAATCTTGCAAACAGCAGGCCCATAAACTCGGGAGAGGCGGTTGGAATTATTGCTGCCCAATCTATCGGAGAACCCGGAACACAGCTTACGATGAGAACATTCCACACAGGCGGTATCGCAGGCGACAATATTACACAGGGTCTTCCGCGTGTCGAAGAACTTTTCGAAGCCCGAAAACCAAAAGGGCTTGCGATTATATCCGATATCGCAGGGAGTATTAAAATAACAGAAACTAAAAAAAAGAAGGAAATCACTGTAATTGGTGAAGAAAAGACAGCAAAAAGTTATACAATTCCTTATGGAGCCAGGGTTTGCGTTAGTGATGGAGATGAAATTGAAGCTGGTGACGCAATTACCGAAGGAAGCACTAATCCTCATGATATTTTAAAAATCAAGGGGATAGAAGGTGTTCAGAAATATCTGCTTCAGGAAGTGCAGAAGGTTTACAGGATGCAGGGGATTGACATCAATGACAAGCATATTGAAATAATCGTCAGGCAGATGATGAATAAAATCAAAGTTGAGGATGCGGGTGATACAAAACTGCTTCCGGGCGGTTATACCAAAATTTTGGTCTTTGAAGATGAAAATAAAAAGGCGGAGGAAGAAGGCAAGCGGCCCGCAACGGGAGAAAGAGTATTACTGGGGATTACAAAAGCGTCTTTAGCTACCGAATCATTCCTGTCAGCCGCTTCATTCCAAGAAACGACACGCGTGCTTACAGATGCTTCAATCAAGGGCAAGGTAGATCCGCTTATCGGACTTAAAGAAAATGTTATTATTGGTAAACTCATACCCGCCGGAACCGGTATGCCGGGATACAACAGTTCAGATGTTAGATTGAACAACGAATTAGTGGAATTGGAGATAAAAGAGAAGCTTGCTGTTGAGGCAGCAGCCAGAATGACTGATGGGGAACCTGAAATCGAAGATACCGAAGCCCTTATTAATGAAATGCTTGACAATATTGATGAGCAGGTGGTAGAATAACCGCCGGCGCAAGGGAACCCCGCAGCGCTGATAAAGAGGGCGGGGATATACACATAATCGCTGGAGGAGTGACATTGGAAACCGAGCTGGATAAAAATAAATTGATTGTCGGAGTAAGGCAATCAATGAAAGCGTTAATAAACAGAAAAGCGACCGAAGCATATATGGCTGAGGATTCGGATGAATTTATTCAAAAGGATTTCATCAGGGAATGTGCAGCAGGGGATATATCAGTAATCCGATATGCAACTATGGCAGAATTAGGCAGAGCGTGCGGGATAGAAATAGGAGCCGCTGTTGCCTGCAGGATTAAATAATCCAATACCGTTCCCAAAACGGGAACGGATTGTATAAAAAATTTTGAAAGGAGGTGTATGAATTGCCGACCTTTAACCAATTGGTGAAAAAAGGAAGAAAAACTTCAGTGAAGAAAACTACGGCACCGGCGCTACAGAAGAGCTATAATACTATAAAAAAAAGAAATATTGATACTAGTTCTCCGCAGAAAAGGGGTGTCTGTACAGTAGTTAAGACTTCAACACCTAAAAAACCTAATTCGGCTCTTAGAAAAGTCGCCAGGGTAAGGCTGACAAACGGCATTGAAGTAACTGCGTACATCCCCGGCGTAGGCCACAACCTTCAGGAACATAGTGTTGTGCTTATCAGGGGAGGCAGAGTCAAAGATCTTCCCGGTGTGAGATATCACATTGTAAGGGGTACGCTTGATACTGCCGGCGTAGAAGGCAGAAAACAGTCCCGCTCAAAATACGGAGCAAAAAAAAGTAAATAAAGTTAAAATAAAGTGCTGCAGTACTTTTTATTCATAAATTGTATCTTAGCACTGACGCGGTAAATAACCGCGAGTACCGATGAATCTTTTGATTTAGAAGGAGGGAAGAAAAGTGCCAAGAAAAGGATATATCCCAAAAAGGGACGTTCTCCCCGATCCAATGTACAATGATAAAGTTGTAACAAAGCTTATCAACAATATCATGCAGGACGGGAAGAAGGGTACCGCTCAAAAAATTTGTTACGGAGCATTTGATATAATCCGTGATAAAACAGCCAAAGACCCGCTTGAAGTGTTCAGACAGGCTCTTGATAATATCATGCCTGTGCTTGAAGTAAAAGCAAGAAGGGTCGGAGGATCCACTTACCAGATTCCTATAGAAGTAAGACCGGTCAGAAGACAGGCTCTCGGCCTGCGCTGGATGGTTTCATTTGCTAAGAATCGCGGTGAAAGGACCATGAGAGAACGCCTTGCAGGTGAAATCATGGATGCTGTAAACGGAATGGGCGGAGCTTTCAAAAAGAAAGAAGACACTCATAAAATGGCGGATGCCAACAAGGCTTTCGCACATTACAGGTGGTAAAATAGTTTTAACCGCGGTATGCCGGATTATCCGGCATGCCGCGTCATAAGAAGCATAGCGATGGAACCATACAGGTTTTAGAAAGGAGGACTGCTGTGGCCAGAGGATTTTCTTTGGGAAAAACCAGGAATGTAGGAATAATGGCGCATATTGACGCCGGAAAGACTACAACCACGGAAAGAATATTGTTCTATTCCGGAAAAGTTCATAAAATGGGCGAAGTACATGACGGCGCCGCTACTATGGATTGGATGGAGCAGGAGCAGGAACGCGGGATAACGATTACCTCCGCGGCTACTACTGCAGAATGGGACAATCATAGGATAAACATCATAGACACACCCGGGCACGTTGACTTTACTGTAGAGGTTGAAAGATCACTTAGGGTTCTGGATGGAGCAGTAACCTTGTTCTGTGCAAAAGGCGGTGTTGAACCTCAGTCTGAAACTGTGTGGAGACAAGCGGACCATTACAATGTGCCGCGGCTTGCTTACGTAAATAAGATGGATATCATGGGCGCGGATTTTTCCCGTTGTCTGGATATGATGAAGGATAGGCTTGGGGCTAATGCAGTTCCCATACAGCTCCCGATTGGCGCTGAAAACGATTTTAAGGGCATTATAGATTTGGTTGAAATGAAAGCTTTTATATATCAAGATGATCTTGGAATAGACATTAAGGAATCACCGATTCCTGATGATCTTCTTGCTCAGGCGGAAGAATACAGGGAAAAGCTGATTGAAGCGGTGGCTGAGGAAGAAGAAGATCTTTTAATGAAATACCTTGAAGGCGAAGAGCTTACAAGGGAAGAAATTAAAAGGGGAATCAGAAAAGCTACAATCAATGTTGACATGATTCCTGTAGCATGCGGTTCTTCATACAAGAATAAAGGCGTCCAAAAGCTTTTAGATGCAATTATTGATTACATGCCGTCTCCTCTTGATGTAAAAGCCATACAAGGCGTTTCCATGAAAGATGAGAATGAAGTGATAGAAAGACCCCCTGTCGATGACGGCCCATTTTCTGCACTGGCATTTAAAATCATGACAGATCCCTTTGTGGGTAAACTGTGTTTCTTCCGTGTATATTCAGGAATCATGAACCAAGGATCGTATATCCTGAATTCAACTAAAGGCAAAAAGGAAAGGGTAGGCCGAATACTGCAGATGCATGCCAACAGCCGTGAAGATATCAAAACTGTCTATTCCGGTGATATTGCATGTGCTATCGGACTGAAGAATACTACCACAGGCGACACCCTTTGTTCTCCGGAAGCACCGATTATATTGGAATCTATGGAATTCCCGGACCCGGTAATAGACATTGCGATTGAACCAAAGACCAAAGTAGGTCAGCAAAAGATGAGTATAGCGTTGCAGAAACTTTCAGAAGAGGATCCTACTTTTAAAGCCAGGACCGATCATGATACCGGACAGACTATCATATCCGGCATGGGCGAACTTCATCTGGAAATTATTGTAGACAGATTGCTCAGAGAATTTAATGTTGATGCAAGTATCGGAAAACCACAGGTTGCATACAAAGAAACGATTACTAAAGCGGTTACTGCCGAAGGAAGATTTATAAGGCAGTCAGGTGGGCGGGGTCAGTATGGTCATTGTCTTATAGAGCTTGAACCTATGCCGGCGTCGTCAGGGTACGAATTTGAAGATAAAATTGTAGGCGGAGTCATCCCGAGAGAATATATACCGGCTGTTGACGCAGGTATTCAGGACGCCATGAACAACGGCGTACTCGCAGGATATCCGGTTATCGATGTAAGGGTAAAGTTAATCGACGGTTCATACCATGATGTTGACTCGTCTGAAATGGCTTTTAAAATTGCAGGCTCCATGGCATTTAAGGAAGGTTGCCGCAAGGCTGCCCCCCAAATCATGGAACCGGTAATGAGAGTGGATGTAGTAGTGCCTGAAGATTACATGGGAGATGTAATGGGTGATATTAATTCGAGAAGAGGAAAAATCGAAGGAATGGAACCTAGAAATAGCATGCAGGTTATCAGAGGTTTGGTACCCTTGTCTGAAATGTTTGGGTATGCGACTGTTTTAAGGTCCAGAACACAGGGCCGCGGAACCTTTACAATGCAGTTCAGCCACTATGACAAACTTCCACAAAGTATCACTGAGAAGATGTCAAAAAGATAACTTGACGGTGATACCTATAATGTGTAAAATACTATTGTTATACTGCGAACAATAGTGTTAAAGTAAATGATGCAGGTATTTTAAGGGAGGAAAATTAAATGGCAAAAGCAAGATTTGAAAGAACAAAGCCGCACTGTAATATCGGTACCATTGGACATGTTGACCATGGGAAGACAACACTTACGGCTGCAATAACAAAAACTTTGGGCCTCACAAATGACAAGATTGAATTCAAAGCATATGATTCTATTGATGCGGCACCTGAAGAAAAGGCAAGAGGAATTACGATTGCAACAGCTCATGTTGAGTATGAAACTGATAAAAGGCATTATGCTCACGTTGATTGTCCCGGACATGCCGACTATGTTAAAAACATGATAACCGGAGCCGCTCAGATGGATGGAGCTATACTTGTAGTATCAGCTGCAGACGGACCCATGCCCCAGACCAGGGAGCATATCCTTCTTGCACGTCAGGTTGGCGTTCCTTATATAGTGGTTTATATGAATAAAACCGACCAGGTTGATGACGAAGAACTTATTGAATTGGTTGAAATGGAACTCAGGGAAATGCTCGATGAGTATAATTTCCCCGGAGATGATATTCCAATTATAAAAGGATCAGCTCTTGCAGCTCTTGAATCTGAATCAACTGACCAGACTGCACCTGAATATGCATCAATTCTTGAATTGATGGAAGCTGTTGATACTTATATTCCAACTCCTGAAAGGGATACGGAAAAACCTTTCCTTATGCCTGTTGAGGATGTTTTCTCAATCACAGGACGCGGAACGGTTGCTACCGGAAGAATTGAAAGAGGAACAGTAAGAACCGGCGATACAGTTGAAATAATCGGACTTAAAGAGCAATCTTCAAGTTCTGTTGTAACCGGAGTTGAAATGTTCAGAAAAATTCTTGATGAAGCATTTGCCGGCGATAACGTAGGATGTTTGCTCAGAGGCGTGCAGAGAACTGAAATCGAAAGAGGACAGGTTCTTGCAAAACCCAAATCAGTTACACCTCATACGCACTTCAAAGGTCAGGTTTATGTACTGACAGCTGATGAAGGCGGAAGACATACGCCGTTCTTCACCGGATACAGACCTCAGTTCTACTTCAGAACAACTGATGTTACCGGAGTAGCTACTCTTGAAGAAGGTACAGAAATGTGTATGCCCGGCGACCACACCACGATGGAAATTAAACTTATTACACCCATCGCAATGGAAGAAGGTCTCAGGTTTGCAATAAGAGAAGGCGGAAGGACCGTTGGGTCAGGAACAGTTTCCAGTATCATCGAGTAAGGCTGGTTAATTTCCCGCCATCGTGTGACAATATAAGATATACCGCCGGTTTTGAATTTAGTTCACCCGGCGGTTTTTTTATTTTTTCATTGTCACACTTACTTTGTTTTCTTCGCATCCCTTTTTCGTTTAAGCATAGCAATGCACGCACTCAACGGGATGCTCAAAAGCCTCGTCTGGCGAGAAATTACCTCTGCCTTATTTAGTGGGGTTAATTTCCCGCCATCGTGTAACAATATAAGATATACCGCCGGTTTTGAATTTAGTTCACCCGGCGGTTTTTTGTGCGACAGGCAGTCGCATATGCAGAGCCTGTTAGGTTCTGCTGTTTTGCGGAATAGGAACGGCGATTACGATACGTAAGTAAAAACGGATTGAGAGTTCCAAAAGCAAGACT
>JAUVJE010000168.1 GCA_030592355.1 Clostridia bacterium | reverse complement strand
TTAACGATGGCTTCTCTGAACTTGAAAAGAGTTAATAGAATAAATATCAGACCTTCTATTAAGATTGCCGTTATTACGATTTGCCATGATATACCGCCAAGGACAATACTTGCAAAGAATGCATTTAGTCCCATCCCCGATGCCAGTGCTACGGGGTAGTTTGCGAAAAATGCCATACATAACGTTCCGATAATGGCCGCAATAGCCGTTGCAGTAAACAGTGCCGGGAAATCCATTCCGGTATCTGCCCCAAACATAATACCAGATAAAAACAACGGATTAACTGCAAGGATATATGACATCGTCATGAACGTCGTTATACCGGCAATCATTTCGGTTCTCACATTGGTTTCATGCGCTTTGAGTTTGAACAACTTCTCCATAAAATAACCTCCATTTAAAATTTAGTATATGGATAAAGCAAAGTATTTGCAGACTTTGCGTTTTCCCTTTATATTCGGTTTTGAAGGTTTCGTCCCCCCTGGATGAAATGCTTCAAACATGAAACAAGTATATAGCTTTAAAGATTTCCAGTCAACAAACTTATTATCAGCTGATAAGACACAATAACTCGACTGGTTTTCTAGCTTCCCGCCGTTGCGCAAGAACTTTATCTAGATATGCAAGCAAAAAAAAGCCGTCCGCGACGGCCCTTTCTATTTTCTATTTGTATACTGTAAACAATGTTCCTATAACCGGAAGAGGTTTTTCTTCCATATTGACTGCATTGAGTATTCCTAATATCATCAATACAAACAAGGCAATTCCCGCAACAAGGCTGATAATCCCCCCTACAACAGGGATATAATCAAGTATCCATGATGCAACCCAGACTACAGCTCCTGCTATAGTAAGGATAATTCCCTGATTAATATGGAATTTTACAAATGGGTCGTTCTTGTAATCTGTCAGTAGAGGTACGAGCCAAAGAATTCCTATATAGCACAGTATCGCCATAATTTTATTATTACTTGTATCTGCCATTTTTTAAGCCCCTTTCAAGATGTAATATATTAGCATTATATCATTTTAAAGAGAAATGAAATAGTGTCTTTAAAAATCTATGTTTTCGGGATTTGATTATTATAAGGGGAACAAGCATTTCTGCCGCAGTTAAGCCGGCGTGGTGCGACAGGAATTTAACTGGTGCAGTCCCGCCGGGAACCTGATATCTCAAAAGAGCATCACCTATTGCCACAGCCATAAAATCACCGACAAAATCGTTGATTAACGGATGGGCCGAACCCGGGCCGAACAAACCTATATCCAAAATCTTTTGTTTAGAAAAAAGAAGAAAATCATTGCCAAGATGCTTATTGAATAATTCAGCAAAACGCTTGCTCATGCCCGGTTTAACAAAAATAGAAGCAGCCCGGGGTTCTATTGAGGGTGGTCTCATAAGACACTCGTCAAGTTCCGGTATTTCATTTAAGAAAACATCCTTTTCAATATCAATATGACCATGATCGGCCGATATAATAATCAGGGTGTCCTTTAGTTTATGGCAAAAAGCCCGTGTTTTGGTATTCATATCTTCTAGCAGTGCCTTTATATCAGCGGATTGACAACCTGTCTTGTGAGCTGTGGAGTCAGGCTGGGGATAATAGGCAAGGATGAACTTTTCCCCGTCTGCTTTGCATAATCCGGTGATTTTTGTCAACATTTCATCAAAGGATTCATAAGCAAGGACAGTTTCAGGTTCTGTGGAACGGGCGATATATGTTGGATATAGGGAATAAGTCTTAACCCGGCCGTCAGAAGCTTGATGAATTTTTGAGTAAATTGAATCAAAAGGCATCATAACATTCCCGATATTGTTTTGCCCGGAAGGTTCCCTGGTGAAATATTCGTTGCCTGTAAAAACCTCAATTTGCTTGTCGAATTCGCTGAAATATAAGGCCCAGCCCAGCCATCCGTGTTCAAATGGAGAAAGGCCCGAATAATAGGTGGTGCATGCAGCTACTGTAGTGGGAGGAAAAACAGAGGTGATTGTTGAATTTATATTCTTTCGGAGAAAACTTCTCTTCGGTAAAAGTCCATTGAGCATGCCAGTGCCCATGCCGTCGTAAATGATGAACAGCACATTCCTATAATTTTCATCAAGCGCAGAGATTAATGGCTCAATTCCGGGATGTTTCGTTTCTGCTCCATAATGTTTTAATATCGAATTCGGTATTCCAAGTATGCAGTTCTCATAATCAGGATATGTAATTGTTTTATCCATAATTCCACCGCCGAAAAAAGTCTTCTTATGAAGTCTATCATAATGAAACATTAATTAGTATGCAGCGCGATATAATTTTGCAGCCAATAAAATTTTTAATAGGGTTCGCAGAATGAATATTAATATAATAACAACCGACGCACTTTTTTAATTTATTGGAGTATAATGGAAATAGAAAATCAGGAGGTGAAACATGAACGGGAAAGAATTATTCGCAATAATGGCCAAAGGGGAAATTCCGCCTGTTATACCATTTATACCGACCATTTTTGAGCACAGTGCAAAAGTTATTGGTAAAACACCTTCCGAAATTGCACAGGATGAAGACCTTCTTGTGGAAAGCCAGCTGGCTTGTTATGAGTTATACCGGCATGACCTGATTTCAATCGGTGTTGATATATACAATGTAGAGTATGAAGCTCTTGGAGCCAAGGTGAAATTTCCTGAAAACGAAGAGTTGCCCTCAATCAGCGAGATTATGGTGTCTTCTATTGACGACATTGACAAACTCACGGTTCCGGACCCTGAAAGAGACGCACGCATGCCTATGTTTTTAAATGCTGTTCAGCGTATCAATGAAAAAGTAGGGAACGAAGTAATCGTGAATGGAACCATTGTCGGTCCATTCACCCTTGCCTCAATTATGAGAGGATTTGAGAATTTCGTAATGGATTTGGTAATGGATCCGGACTTCGCATTCAAACTGATGGAATTCGCAAATAAAGTGAGTCTTGCATTTGCAAAAAGTTTTATAAAAAGAGGTGTAGGCCTATCTATTAATGAGTCATGGATTGCCCCGCCTCTTCTGTCTCCGGCTTTTTATGCAGATAATGTTGTTGAATATGAAAAAAAACTGATACAGGACATAAAAAAACTGGGACAAAAAAATGTTGCCCTGATCAGCGGAGGCGATACAACGGATATCCTTGATGACATGATAACCACCGGTACTTCTTTGTTATTAGCAGATAGTGAATGCGACCGGCAGTACTATAAAAAAGCATGTGCCAAAAATAATATACTGATGAGAGCCAGCATAGCTTCCATAATAGTTGAAAGCGGTGATGACGCAGAAATGAAAAGAGCAGCCTATGAAGTAATAAAGGACTGCAGGGATTATTCCGGATTCATATTCGGATGCGGCATAGTGAGTTACGATACTCTGCCGGAAAATGTATTGAAGCTAAAAGATATTGTAAGGAACTACAATGATTAAACATACAAAAGTATAACGCTTTCAGCCCCAAAGGGTTCAAATCCTGCCTAGCTGGTTAATTTGTTCCCATCGTCTGACATCGCCTAGTTACAAAGCCACTTGAATAAAACTTTATTTAATGGCTTTTTGTCTATAGCATGTCAGACTTGCTGTGTTTGATACGAATTTTTGACTCAGGTATGTATCTGTATACACTTCTTCGTCAAAATTCTTTCAAACTTTGCTTGGAAACAAATTTCCGGCGCTAGGTTGCAACGGCTATAACAAAAAAGACACCGATTAAGATGTCTTTTTGTATATGGCGCGCCCAACAGGACTTGAACCCGAAGCCTTTCGGTCCGTAGCCGAACGCTCTATCCAATTGAGCTATGGGCGCAGGCGCCTTATATAATAATATACAGAGGTTAAAAATGCAATATTTAACGGATACGGAATAATCTAGGGTTTCTATGTGTAATAATTCATATTTAAAGCTATTGCTATAAGACGCTCTGTCTGATGTATAATTGAACAAATGGAACAAAATCTGATAAAATTCCGTTTAATAAATGTGACCGGAGATATTGTGGCAAAAGCAAAAAGCAAAGAAAAAACATATGTAATGAAAGCATATAAATATGACAGTAAAATTCATTACGAACAATCGTTACAGTTAAAGGAAAAATTTCGGGATCACATTGTTCTAAAAGGTGCAAAAGGACGGGAACTTATCCACTACACGCGGGACGCTGTATATAAGTTTGACGCTGCAACATATGAGTATTTTTTCACCGACCGATGGTATACAGCGGCGCTGGTATTTGATGACAATGGTAATGTAATGAATGTTTACTGCAACATTGCACTTCCGTGCAAAATTACAGACGATACCGTGGAATTTGTTGATTTAGATGTTGATGTGCTGGTGCGCGAAGGTCAAATTGAAGTGGTGGACATAGATGAATTCGAAGAACATAAAGAGTTTTATGGTTATAGTGAAGATTTAAAGATAAAAGTATTTGAAACGGTTGCCCTTGTAAAAAGGGATATCACAGAAGGGAATTATCCATTCAACCGAGATATATTAAAACCATGACGAAACTGTGTTTACAAATAAAAGCATTACGTATATAATTTAACATAGCTATAAAACACATATATTACAGGAGGAAAATTATGAAACATAAAAAAGCAATTTTACTGCTAGTTGCAGTTATGGTAATAGCGGTTGGTGTTGTATCTTGTAGTGAAACCGACACATTTGAACCAGACGTTAACGAGGCTGTTGAAGCAAGAAGAAATGCTATTGAGACGAGCTACGAAGTAGTTGAAACTATAGAAGAATACGCAGGGGTTGATTATGTATTCCCGAGAATTGAAGGAATGATAAACAAATCCAAACAAGCTGATGCAAACGGCAATATGAAAAGGCTTAATACTAAAACAGCAAAAGACAATGATGGTATCAGAGGAGCAATCTCTGATTCATACGAAGTTCTTATTGCAAATGATAAACTTTTTTCAGTAATTTTCCCGACAACCCTGAATGTTGATATAGAAACACGCGCCATGGTTATGCTTGTTCAACATCATAAATTTATTTATACCATTGATAATCTTTTTGGACGTGTGGACGGCAATCCGGCATTTGGAGATGTTA
>JAUVJE010000228.1 GCA_030592355.1 Clostridia bacterium | reverse complement strand
ATCTCTATATACAATTGGCATCGCAAAAATTTCTTTATTTATGTTTTGATCAGGTAATTGGAATTCGCATTCAAATATACCTTCGATTTTATATGGATGGGGGTTGTAAACTATAACCGGGATGCTTCCTTCTTCAGCGATTTCCTGTCCGGAGCAAAGCGCTATAAATGCGCGTGTTTTAAGTTTTCTGATTTCCTCAAGGGCATGGCCTGCAAGATTCACACTATACTTTTCCACTTCGGGTATTGATGAGCCCGGGAGTATATCATGAAATTCCAATAATAGAAGGTCCTCGATAACTTTGTCAATTTTTTCTACAGGATATTCATAATAATTATTGACTGTTGCATGCGTAATCATTTTTTCTGCTGAATAAAGCTCATTTTCCAGCATCCTATGGAGCTGTTTGATTCTTATCTGGGATGTGTAGCAACCCGTATACCGGGGATTGAGGATGCCGGAGTAGACTGGGAGCCCTGTACCTTTTTTTTCTAATTCTTTAAAATATTTTTCAGGGGTTGAATGAAGCAGATTCCATTCACTGTTGCTTGCGTCAAGTTTTTCTATCTTTTCATAATCAATTCTTGAAGGCCCTCCCCCATGATTGCCTATACCCCATAAAACTAAACCGGTTTTCTTTTCCCTGTTCAAATCCATCCAGCCTTCAATTTTCTTATCAGCTTCCATACGATGGGACTCATAGGAATTATATGCTCTGTGCATTACAATTTTAGATCCGCAGAATCCCTCCCATATGAAATCATCACCAGGCAATCCAAGCATATCCGGTTCAGGCCGGCAAAACAGATACGAGTCAAAATTAGCTTTTTTCATAATTTCAACCAGTCCGCGGCTGTGGCCAAAAGCATCGAAATTAATCGCTGTTGTTGGCTCAACGCCAAATTTTTTCATAAAATAGCGTTTGCCGGCGAGTATCTGCCTTACGAATGATTCGCCTGAAGGCATATTGCAATCGGGTTGGAGATACCATCCACCCATAATATGCCATTTACCCTCATGTACTAGTTTTTGTATTCTCGCGAAAAGCACCGGGTCATGTTCTTCTACCCATATATATAAAAGAGCTTCATTATGATTAAACACAAATCCTTTATATTCGTCGCAAAAATCTGCAGCTATCCTAAAGGTAGACAGGGTTTCAGCCACCCCTTCTTCAATTTCCCAAAGCCAAACAGGATCAAGATGCGCGTTGCAGACCAAATGTAAATTTTTCATTAAACATACCGCCGATCATTTCTGAAATATATTATATATTAAAAAGACATAAGTCAACATACCCATGATGATAAAAAGTGTCCGTGAAAATATCTGCATGTGCACTTAATCAAGCAAAGGATAATTGCTTTCCTATGCCTTTTTTAATATAATCTTAATATAAAATAATCTGGAGTTTTTATGAAACATTTATTTATAATCAACCCTGTGGCGGGCAAAGGCCATGCAAGCTCATATATTCCTGCAATCCACAATTACTTCAAGGGTAAAACCGATGAATATCATATAGAAATTACAAAAAATCCCGGACATGCCCGGGATATCGCATCATGGTATGCCGGCAAAGACGAATACAGAATGTATGCAACCGGTGGAGACGGCACACTGAATGAGGTTCTGAACGGTATGGCAGGTTCTAAATGTTCGCTGGGGATTTTACCGGCGGGCTCGGGAAATGATTTTTTAAAAAGTATTTATAAAGGCCGCTCATACGACGATATACTTGATAAAACAATTAACGGTATTCCAACTCCTATCGATTGCGGGGTAGTAAACGATAGATATTTTATAAACATTATGTCAGTTGGCCTGGATGCGGAAGTGGCCTACTATTCTTCAAAAATAAATAAAAAACTGCATTTAACAGGCATGTTGTTATATCTTCTTGGAATTGCTGCGGCACTTATCAAAGGGAAAACTAAATTCCCAATAAAATTTACCTTCAATGACACCGAAACTATTGAGACTAAAATAACTCTAACAGCCTGCACAAACGGCAAGTATTACGGCGGTGGTTTCATTCCTGTTCCTACAACAGAATATAATGACGGTATTCTGGATGTTTGTTTCGTTGAGGCCAAAAGCCTGATAAACATACTTTTTCTCATCCCTAAATATATGAAAGGCAAACATACGGAACTAAAAGGTGTTAATTTCAGAAAGATTGAGAAAATGCACATTGAAAGTGAAAATGAGCTCAAAGTTAATATAGAAGGCGAACTAATCTTTGCAAATATATTGGATATAGAAATCAAAAAGGGTTTTATTAATTTCATAATACCCGCTGAATAAGTGCGTTATGGGTCTTAAATTCGGATTCGCGAAACAAAACATCACCCCTGCTTTTCCAACATGTTTGGCATGTTCGCAACAAAAAGATACACTTTTTGAACGTATACACGACGATTTATTCGTGCGTTGCATTGTTTTAAACCATGCCGGTCATTGGATAGTTATCGTATCCTATGACTTGCTTTTTCACTCGCGGGAATTAAACGGGTTTGTATATAGCTATGTGAAAGATAAGCAGAATATTAAAAACTCGGATATTCTTGTAAATTGCACCCACAACCATAACGCACCTTCTGTACTTGGATATAATGATTTCAGTGCTTCGTCTGAATATGAGTCATTGTTGAGAGATAAAACCGCGGCATGTATTGAAATGGCCTTCTCACAGATGGAAATCGGCTCAATAGAATATGGAATTATTCAGGGCAATTGGAATATAAACCGTCGCAGGAAAACTACAGATGGCATCAAACTGGCACCGAACCCTGATGGGCCGACCGATGGGAACTTATATGTGCTTAAATTTCTATCATCTAACGGGAATTTGAAAGGGCTTATAGTTAGTTACGCATGCCATCCGGTACACTATCCTGACACTCTATGCCTGACATCTGAATACCCGGGTTTTCTGTGCAAGTATCTCGAAGATACATTTTCCGGCTGTTTGCCTGTTTTTATTCAAGGAGCCGGGGCAAACGCACGTCCCTTGGAAACTGTT
>JAUVJE010000113.1 GCA_030592355.1 Clostridia bacterium | reverse complement strand
GCAGCTAAGATTTTCAGAAGATGGCACAGATTTTCGAAATACAGCGGTGGTTTCCTAAATACAAAATGTAGTCATGACATGGATATGCTTAATCAATTCATTCCGGGGGTCCCAAGATATATATCATCATTCGGGAGCAATACTATATTTAAAGCCGACAGAGGTAAAAGTGTATGCGATGATGCATGTGCTGAATATAAAACCTGTCGTTTTATTGATACAAATAAATATGAATTCTCAACAGCTGATGTAACTTTATGCCCATACCAGGTTGAATCGGATATAGTTGATCACCAGGTTGTTTCAATGGAGTTCGATTCAGGGATAACAGTTGTATTTTCTGTTACCATGCACTCTGACAAAGGGAACAGGCATGTACGGATACATGGTGAAAAAGGTTCTATCGAGGCGCAATTTTCAGACCAAAAGGTTTGTTTAATGAAAACCGGGGAACCGGATGTTGTCTTTTTACCTGATGATACGAAAGGTAGCCATGGAGGCGGTGATAAAGTTTTATGCGAAGGTTTTATAGACTGCATAAATGGAGGTGTACCTGAAAACCAGTTGCGCGACGGAGTGACTGCCAGCATTATGGCTCTTGCAGCCGATGAGTCAAGAAAGTCCGGAAAAGTTATTGACCTGACTGTTTTTGCCGATTACATGTATTAAAAAAAGTGTTATAATATTTTGGAACATGCAAAAAAAGATTAATATTTTTGGAGCTTCTATGAAAAAAATCAGAATTGCAATAATTGGGACGGGAAATATAAGCAATGCCCATATAAATGCTTATAAAAAACTGGATGATGCAAAAGTAACCGCCGCCTGTGATATAAATGAAAAAAGGGTAATGGCTTTTTGTGAAAAATACTCTATTCCTGTTTATTATACAAATCATAAAGATATGATCAGCAAGGGAAATATTGACGCTGTAAGCATATGCACCTGGAACAACAGTCATTCCAGGATTGCCATTGACTGCCTTGAAGCCGGCATAAATGTGCTTTGCGAGAAACCACTGGCTCTAAATAGCAAACAGGCATCTGCAATGAAGGAAGCCGCAGAAAAAAGCAGTGCGTTTCTTATGGTAGGTTTTGTACGTCGCTTTGATAAAAAAACAATCATTATGAAGGATTTTTTGAATAGTAACCGCCTTGGGGAACTTTACTATGCAAAAACAGGTGTGATAAGAAGATGCGGAAATCCAACAGGTTGGTTTGCGGACAAAAGCAAATCAGGAGGAGGTCCGTTGATTGACTTGGGCGTTCATATGATTGACTTGTGTCGATATCTGATGGGAAAACCAAAAGTTGTGAGTGTCTACGGCGCTACTTTTGATAAACTTGGCCCCAGGGCTGACGTGAAAATGCTCAATAGATACAGACCTCTGGATACCGGCGGTATTTGTGATGTTGAAGATTTCGCATCTGCCATGATAAGATTCGACAACGGATGCGTGCTTTCCATTGAAGTTAGTTTTACCCTGCACACTGCAAATGAGAAACTTTATTGTGAAATATTCGGGACAAAGGCTGGTGCCGAGATTGCTCCCGGTTTTAAAATTGCAGGAACAATGGATGGTTATAACGTTGATATTACTCCTGTTTATTCCGAGGATACCAATCAATTCTATTCAATGTTTGAAAGACAAATTGAGCACTTTGTTGATTGTGTCTCAACAGGAGCGGAATGCATCAGCCCGATAGAAGACGGCGTCGAATTAATGAAAATTCTTGATGCGATATATGAAAGTGCAAGGATAGGTAAAGAAATAGTTTTTGATTAGTAACGGATAATCCGGATAAAATAAATGATTTGAAGGAGAAAAGAATGAATAAAACCATATTGGCGCTAAACTGCGGAAGCTCATCACTTAAATATAACTTATTTAAAGTTAATGAAGATGACACGGTGGAAGCGATAATAGTCGGGTTTGCAGAAGAAATAGGCAACTGTGAAAGAAGCACCATGAAATTCGAAATTAATGGTAAAAAAACCAAATATAAAATCGAATTACCTGACCACGAAGATGCCCTAATAGAGATGTTCGGCATATTTAAAAAGCAGGAAATGCCAAAGGAAACCATTATTGCAATCGGCCACAGGGTTGTTCACGGCGGTTCGAAATACAATATGAGCGTACTGCTGACGGATGAAGTTATAGAAGAGATAGAAAAACTTGCACCTTTGGCGCCCCTGCACAATCCTCAGAATTTAAAAGGGATTATCGTTGCTGAAAAATTACTTCCGGGCGTACCCAATGTAGCCGTTTTTGATACGGCGTTTCATGCAACTATTCCCGAGTCTGCCTATCGTTATGCGCTTCCTGAAAAATGGTACACGGATTTTCTTGTAAGAAGATATGGTTTCCATGGAACCAGCCATCTTTATGTATCCAGAAGAGCCGCCGCTATGCTCGGAAAATCACATGACAATATAAATTGCGTGACTGCCCATATGGGAAATGGGTCAAGTATTTCAAAAGTAATCAAAGGGAAAAGCATGGACACCAGCATGGGATTTACACCACTGGAAGGCGTCATAATGGGAACGAGAAGCGGAGATATGGATCCGGCTATAATCGGGCATGTGGCACATATTTTTGCAGATGAACAAGGGATGGATTTGGGCGAGGCTTATGATGAAGTTATGAGGATGCTGAATAAGGAAAGCGGCTTAAAAGGCATCAGCGGCACAAACCTTATGCAGGATATCAGAACCAAAGCACTTGAAGGCGATGAATTCAGCGAAGGAATTGTTGATATATACTCTTACAGGATTGCAAAATACATAGGAAGCTATATGGCGACTTCAAATGGATGCGATGCCATTGTATTTACAGCAGGCGTTGGCGAAAACGAGTGGTATGTAAGGCAGAAGGTACTGGGCATGCTGGAGGGTTTTAACTTTATAATTAATGAAGAAAACAATCGTGTACGCGGAGAGGAAATTGTTATCGCAGAGGGCGAATACAACGGAAGCGTTATAAAAGCAATGGTCATTCCGACGGATGAAGAATTGGTTATTGCCTATGATACTCTTTATATTGGTTTTCTTGAAAAAGAAGCTCCTGAAAACTATCCTTTTGAAGGGGAGTAAAGATAAGTGGCATACAGTTTTGCTTTAATAGTAATAACCGGTCTAATATTTAACTGGTTATTCGAAAAGATTAAACTCCCCGGTTTATTGGGAATGCTGATAGCCGGGGTGCTTTTAGGGCCATGGGGCTTTGATCTGTTAAAACCTGATATCATGGCTGTTTCAGCCGATTTTAGAAAAATAGCTCTTATAATTATATTATTGCGTGCAGGATTGGGACTGAAAAAGGAAACATTGTCAAAAGTCGGGCCGGCTGCTTTCAGAATGAGTATTATACCTTGTTTGCTCGAAGGAAGCGCATTGCTCATAATGTCTGTATGGGTTTTTGATATGGGTTGGCTTGAAGCGGGAATCATGGGATTTGCCATTGCAGCTGTTTCGCCCGCCGTCGTTGTTCCTGCCATGCTGGAGTATTCACGCCGCGGCATAGGGAGCGATAAAGGCATACCTACATTGATTTTAGCAGGCGCTTCGGCTGATGATATTTTTGCAATTACTATTTTCACGGCATTCCTGGGGCTTTATGCCGGGGAGAAAGCAAGTATTGCGGCAGGTGTGCTTAATGCCGGGATTTCAGTTGTCAGCGGGATTATCCTTGGTTTAATTATTGGCTTTATCTTTGTGAAGTTCTTTTCCAAATACCATATACGAGATACAAAAAAGGTTTTAATAATACTAGGGTCTGCCATACTGATGACAGCCTTAGAAGATCTTATAAAAGGTTCTTTCGCGGTATCCTCTCTGCTTGGAATAATGACAGTAGGATTCATTTTGATAGAGAAACTTCCAAAAGCTTCAGAAAGGATAGCTGTAAAATTCGGCAAGATATGGATTCTGGCCGAGATACTCTTGTTCGTTCTGGTAGGTGCAAAGGTAAATATAGATGTAATTTTCGATGCAGGCCTTGCCGGATTGATTATAATCCTCGCAGGTCTTGTTATTCGCAGCGCAGGAGTTTTACTTTCAATAATGAAGTGTAATTTAAACGTAAAGGAAAAGGCATTTTGCGTTATCGCATATATTCCCAAAGCAACAGTGCAGGCGGCAATTGGAGCCGTGCCTTTGGCCATGGGAGTAAAAGGCGGTGAATTAATACTTGCAATGGCAGTTTTGTCGATTATTATTACTGCACCGATCGGAGCCATTGGAATTCGAATCGGGGCTAAAAAACTTCTCCATCATCCCAATAACGTACCGCAGACCACAAATAAGATACAAGGTGGTCGAGGAACGTAATTCGAACACAAACCGGGTTTGATTCTGTGTTTCTAAAGCAGCTCGGGAAAAGCGTACCACATGTAAATTGAAGTTGTTGCATTATTGCACATCCCGGAAGTACTTGAAATTTTAATATTTACCCGAAAGGCGGGCGTCGTATTTTAAATTAACTTGAGCTAATTGCATAGTATCTAAAACAAGGCTATAAGCTTATCTCGGAGAATGATAAATAAACTTTCCACCAAGCCAAATGGTATAAAAAGCTGGGTCGGGTACATGCTGCATCTGATAGTGTTGCAAAATATGAACTGCCGGTGGCATATGAAGTAATGGTGGCCTCCTGCACCGTGCAGGTTGTCATGAGCAGTATGATAAAAAGGTTCAGTGAAAATCAAAGGGAAGTCACTGAAGGTTGCAGCATTTTTACCGCGGACAAGGGAGATGACAGTCAAAAACTTAATGAGAGTCTGTATGATGAATAAGGGGAAAAACCTGTTATCGATATGATAAACCAGTGGAAGGACAAGGAAGAAATCAGGATGTTTGAGAACAGGCATAACATCACAGGTTACAACAATGGTGCTGAAATATTCTGTTACGACCCGAAGGCAGGTGAACGTCACAACATGCAGTACGTAGGCTTTGAGAAAGACATGTTGCTTTGGCATGATTTGTGAAGTCCGGGGTACTGATTTTATTAAGCGTACGATGGGAAACAAAGCTTTTCGGGCAAAAAAATATGGGCAATGTAATTAGATATTTAATATATAAACTATAATAAAAACCAATTTTATGCTATAATATAGACCAGATGTGAAGTAATTTTCATTATTAGTCATAATAGTTTTTAGGCTTCGAAGAATTTAGCTATTTCAAAAAATGATAAAGTGAGAACGAAAAATAATATTGGAACTGGGGTCTGAATAGGTACGTTCTGCGGAAATATTCGGTTGTTGCAAGATAGCTTTATAGGCACTCTAAAACCAAAATTTAAAACTTATTAATTAATTAATGATTTCATTATTAGTTTTTTAGATGGAGAGAAAATGATTTACTCAAAGACCCAAGGGAGAAAGAGATTATTTCCGCATGCCACGGAGGCAGAATGGAATGATTGGAAATGGCAGATATCTAATAGGATTGAAACAATTGAAGATCTGGAAAGTTATATAAAAATAAAGAAAGAAGAAAAAAATGTTGGGAATAAGTTAAGAATGGCGATAACACCTTATTACCTTTCTTTGATTAATCCTGAAGACAGTGATGATCCAATTAGAAAGCAGTCAGTTCCAACTGTACATGAAAATGATTACGTATTAACTGACAATGATGATCCATTGAATGAAGATGGAAGTATGCCTGTTCAGGGAGTGGTTCACCGATATCCGGACAGAGTGTTATTACTTCTTACTGACAGATGTGCAATGTATTGCAGACATTGTACAAGAAGAAGGTTTGCAGGACAAAAAGACACTAATCTTTCGATGGCACAATTTGATAAGGGATTGAAATATATAAGTGCTCACAAAGAAATTCGTGATGTTATATTATCTGGTGGCGACCCTTTTATGTTATCAACAAAAAGGCTCGAAATAATTCTTAGGAAATTAAAAGAAATCAAGCATATTGAGATAATCAGGATTGGAACCAGAGTTCCTGTTGTTCTACCGCAGCGTATAGATGATGAATTAGTACAAATGCTAAAAAAATACCATCCGATATGGATAAATACTCACGTGAACCACCCGAATGAGATTACTGAGGAATCTTCCCAAGCATGTGCCAGACTTGCTGATGCCGGAATACCATTGGGCAATCAGACAGTATTACTGAGAGGTGTTAATGATTGTGTGCATGTTATGAAAAAGCTTGTAAGAAAGCTTCTTTCAATACGTGTGCGTCCATACTATATATATCAATGTGATTTGGTAGGAGGGATAGAACATTTCAGGACACCTGTTTCATCCGGGATTGAAATTATTGAGGGTCTGCGTGGACATACTTCAGGGATGGCCGTTCCGACTTTCGTCATAGATGCTCCGGGAGGCGGCGGGAAAATCCCTCTTATGCCTAATTATGTAATAAGCAGAAGCAGTAATAAGATAATAATGAGAAATTATCAAGGAAAATTGTTTGAGTACGAGGAACCCAGTGATTATTCTCAGGAATGCAAATGCGAAGTTTGTGCGGGGTTAAAAAAAGTTGAAAACCAGGGTGTACTGGGGATGCTGCGTAATGAATAAAACACGGAATACAAATCCGAGATAATGATGGGGTAGAATTATGATGACAATTGCAATAGTAGGAGGAGGCAGCAGTGCACATGTATTGATTCCGCTCCTTTCAAAAACCGAAATGAATATTAACCTTTTAACGCGAAAACCCGATATGTGGGGGAAAATCATTGATCTTGATTTTGTACGACCTACCGGTGAATTTGTAAGGAGTTTTAAGGGAGAGTTAAACAAAATTTCTTCAGACCCTGCAGATATCATCCCGGAAGCAGATATCATAATCCTTTGCCTACCTGTTCATATTTACAGGAAGCAGCTTCACGAAATAGCACCTATGATAAATAAGGATAAGGAAGTATACATAGGAACGGTATATGGACAAGGTGGGTTTAACTGGATGACAGGTGAAATAAAAAATAAATTCGGACTGAATAATGTTAAGACCTTTGCGTTTGGTTTGATACCGTGGATATGCAGAACCGGGATTTATGGTAAAAAAGGAGTCATTTACGGAGCCAAACCGATTAATATAGTTGCAGTTGAACCAAGAGAAGATTTTGCATTCCTAAATGATGTTCTTTTTAAAAAGGTTGCTTTCGAGTGGTTCGGACATGGGTCTTTCAGACAGGCAGACAATTTTCTGTCGTTGACAATGTCGGTTGATAACCAGATTCTGCACACATCAAGAATGTACGGCCTATATTTAGAATCAGGTGGAAGATGGGAGACAATGGAAGAAATACCATTTTTTTATGATGATTTTAATAAGCTTTCCGCACGAATCCTGAAGGGCTTGGATAAGGATTATTCTATAATAAGACGGAAGATTAGGGAACAGTTTCCAGATAAAAAGTTTACATATATGATGAGTTATATTGAACAGGATAACAAGACAAACATTAAAAATAACAAGTCTTATCTTGATACCTTGCAAAATTCCGGCATACTTGTGAAAATAAAACCTCCCGTTATTGAAAAAAATGGAAAATGGATATTGAATATGAATCATAGATTTTTAACTGACGATGTTTTTTACGGGCTTTGTATAGCAAAATCAATTGCACAAATGCTTAAAGTCAGGACTTATCATATAGATAAAACGCTTGTATGGGCTCAGAAAGCAATGGGTGAAAGGATAATAAAAAATCATAAGCTTTCAATAGCTGAGGAAGTGAAAAAAGACATATTTAAATATGGAATACCTCAGGCTTATGGATTTTCAAGTATTGAAGATTTGTATTAGTGAAATCTGTAAACAAGATAAAGGGTATTAGTCTTCGCATTAAAGGAAATGTCAAAAATATGGATGTAATGAATTATTAGACTGTTTGGTTTCTGTGTTACAGTAAGCATTAGAAGTGAATAAAAAGTTATGGATGGTTGCGAAAGTTAAAACAAAAACATCATTTTTTCAAGCGTAAATTGAAAAGTTAAATTCCAGAATAAAATACACAGAAAATTT
>JAUVJE010000024.1 GCA_030592355.1 Clostridia bacterium | reverse complement strand
ATCTCCAGGAGCTTTCCCTTTACACTGATGCTGACATCGGGAGTGAAAAGGACCGGATTAAGCTCATGACAATACATGTGGCAAAGGGTCTGGAATTCCCATATGTATTTCTTTGCGGATTATCAGAAGATATGCTCCCGAATGCCAGGGCCATGCAAGACCGCAAGCTTAAAGCACTGGAAGAAGAACGCAGACTTGTTTATGTTGCGATGACAAGAGCGGAAAAGGAACTTTTTCTTACTGAGTCGGAGGGGAGCGGACATGGAGGGGCATACAAGTATCCATCCAGATTTCTTTTTGAAATACAAGATGATATGATCCTTCGCGAAGGGAAGCTGGATCCCGAGCTTATTGAGAAAACCAGAAAAAAGGTTGAGGCCGGACTACAGATAATTAAATTAGGTTGTTTCAACGCAGGCGACATAATAATTCACCCTGTCTGGAATGAAGGAAACATTATCAAAGTAAACTCCGACAAGGGAGAGTATATTATAAAATTCAAAAATCCTGAGATAATAAGGCATATTCGCATGAAGTATCGTCTTATGGTTAAAAAAATCTAAAAAATTCTAGTGTGTTTTGTTTGCAGAATACCTGCATATATAATAAAATGAAAATGACATTCGATTCAGAATGGAATATTCTTAGGAGGCAAAAAAATGGGAACATTAAAAGGATTTGGTAAAAAGCTAAGCAATGCGGCCAAAAATACAGCAAAAAAATCAGAAGAGTTAATCGAAATAGGCAAGGTTAAGGGTAAAATCAGGGATGAAGAAGGAAAAATAGAAAAATTGAAGATGCAGATTGGCGAAACTGCATATTCAAAGTTTAAAGAAGGTACTGATACATTTCCCGAAGCAACTGAACTATGCACCGTTATTGATGAAGCGCTGGATGCTATAAAAGGGCTTGAAGATAGTATCCTTCAGTTGAAGCACATCAGAATTTGTTCGGAATGTGGAACTGAAGTGGAAGATACTGTTGCTTTCTGTCCAAAATGCGGAAATAAATTTGAGCCGTTACCCGTTGAAGAAGACGAAGAAGAAGAAGCTAAACCTGAAGGGCTAAAATGCAAAGCCTGCGGTGCCGATCTTGACGAAGGAACCGCATTTTGCGGAAATTGCGGAGCCAAAGTTGAATAAATCTTACATGGAGGTCTGCTGATGCAGGCCTTTCATATATATGCAACCGGAAGGTTCCGGGTTTTGTGATACGGTAAATTACTGAAGATTAGCGGGAGGAACTTATGATTGACAGGGCGATTTTTGATGCCATGTTTGAGAAGATACCCATGGGAATTTTCATATTTGACAAAGAAGGTTACATTAAATTTGTCAATCCTATGGCCTGTAAAATGACCGGTTATGGTGTCAACGAACTCATAGGAATGAAAGGAATAGAGCTTATTCCGAATGAATTCAAGGCTGCTGCTAAATCATTCAGTGAGTTACAGGAAGGAAAAGAATCTGAAGAAAAAGTTTATTACAAAACAAAATCTGCTGATTTGAGGTTATGGGACAAAAAAACCATGAAAATCAATGATGAGATTTATGTGCAGATAACAGAAGATATAACTGAGTATGAAAAAATAGTAGCTGAGAATGAAAAGTATCTTAATAGGCTGAAACTCGCAGGAAAAGCAGGAAAAGTAGGAAGCTGGGAATATGATGTGAAAAGCAAATTGTTCTGGCGTTCAGCTGAGGCATCCAGACAGTTCACAGGAAAATCAATTGAGGAGACATGCACTCTTGATGAATTAAGCAATAATCTGTCCGATAGCAAGTCTTTGGAAAAAGGCATAAGGTTAATATTGAGCAGCGGCGAAGCATCGGATAAAGAATTTGAAGTAATACCCGAACATATTGATGAAAAAACTATTCTAAAAACGTATGCAAGCACTGTTTGCGAAAATGACAAGATAGTAAAAATAACAGGGGCAACTGTTGATATTACGGAAATCAAGAAAGCCCAGAATCAGATTATGGAAGATAAAAACCAGCTTCAGGAGTATCTGGATATTGCCGAGGTTATATTGTTGGTTATTGATAACTTCGGCATAGTTGAAATGATTAACCGAAAAGGTTGCGAAGTTCTTGGTTATGATGAAAAAGAAATACTTGGCAAATCCTGGATTGACAATTTTATACCCTTATATCTCAGGGATAAAATAAGGGGAATACACAAAGATAATATCTTCAACGTGGAAAACGCTATTTTGGAATTTGAGAATCCGGTTATAAATGCAAAAGGCGAAGAAAGAACCATATACTGGAAAAATACGATTATAAAAGATTCCGATGGCATTGTGGTGGGAACCATGTCATCGGGGGAGGATATAACTGATAGAAAGCTTATAGAAAGAGCTTTGGAAAGAAGCGAAATTTCTTTAAAAAAGGCCGAAGTTCTGACAAGAAGCGGACATTTTGAAATAAATGTGGAGAGCAATGCAATCACATGGTCTGACGGCATGTATATTCTAATGGGCTATAAACCTCAGAGCTTTGTAATCACAGCAAAGACAGACAGTGAGATTATGACTCCTAAATCAAGGAGAAAACTTGAAAAAGCTTACCATAATGCGATAAGAGAGAACGGTACCTTTGAAACGGAAGTTGAGGCACAGTCAAAGGACAACGGAATCCTAATCCTTCGCATTAAAGGAGTAATTGAGTACGAAGATAAAAAACCAGCAAAAATACTAGCTACATGCCAGGACATAACCGGCAGCAAAGCGCATCTTGAGCATATTGAGTATATCAGTTATCATGACCAGCTTACGGGCTTGTTTAATAGACGGTATTTTGAAGAGGAGTTCGGCAGACTGAGTGTTCAAAGGAATTATCCTTTGGCGATTATCATGGCTGATGTGAATGGATTGAAGCTTGCGAATGATACATTCGGTCATGCAGAGGGCGACCAGATGCTGATAAATACAGCAGAAGTACTGAAACAATCCGTAAGAAAAGATGATATTATCGCAAGGGTCGGCGGTGATGAGTATATGATTTTATTGCCTAAAATTGATAATGTGCATGTGGAAAAAATAATGAATAGAATAGTTAAGGATTCAAAAAACTTTCAAACCACTATGCTGCCATTGTCAATTGCCCTGGGATCAGCAGTCAAAGAAGACGACAGCATAAGCCGGGACGAAATATTTAAAATGGCCGAGGATAATATGTACAGGAGTAAGCTTCATGAAGTGTCCAGCCGCAGAAGTGAAGCAATTAAAATAGTGTCTGATACGCTGTATGAAAAAAATAGAAACGTAGAAGCACATTCAAAGCGCGTCAGTAAAATCTGCGTAATGATAGGTTCCGCTCTGGGTTTGCCAAGGTCGGAAATAAATGAGTTAAAGACTTTGGGACTTATGCATGATATTGGGAAAATTGCCATCAAGGAAGAACTGCTTAATAAATCGTCTGCCCTTACTGTTGAGGATTTTGAAAAGATAAAAAAACATTCCGAAGCCGGTTTTAGGATTTTAAGCACATCCAATGATATGGCGGAGCTTGCCAACTATGTCCTTTCGCATCATGAGCGGTGGGATGGAAAAGGGTATCCGAGGGGATTGGCAGGTACGAATATTCCCTTTATGTCGAGAATTGTTGCAATTGCCGAGGCATATGATGCAATGACGAATAAAAACCCATATGGCAAACCTTTATCCCACAGAAAAGCATATCTGGAAATTAGAAAATGTTCAGGAACCCAGTTTGACCCGGACCTGTCAAAATTATTTCTTCAGGAAGTGTGGCCTGATTTGGCCTGATATCCAGAGAGCATTACATAACCGGAGCCCTTATATAAAATTATAGCCACAAGACGTAATCGAATACTATCAGCCGTTGCTGTGAAATAGTTTCTATTTAGCAGGTAATCCAAGAAGAGTCAGAACTCCAATAAAATAAAGGCCTATAACGATTGTTACGATTAGTTTCATTGGTTTGCTGTATTTTTTTTCATACCACAGGAATACAATTCCCAGCGGAGGGAAGATAATCAATAGTACCCATAAAATCCACAGTTTTATTTTGACATTAGACCTTTCCATGATGCCACCTATCGGCTCGATTATATTACAAATAATGTTTTTCTACAAATGGAAAACTACTGATGCTTTTAAATAATCCGGAAATCATCAATAATTGGCAAATGTACCGGATTCGTTGATGAAGCAGACATTATGCTGTATGATACTATTGAATTTTAAGCTGGAGGAAGATATGGAATATACCAAACTGGGAAAAACTGACATTGAGATTTCGAAAATAGCGCTTGGCTGCTGGGCAATGGGGGCCGGAAGAGAGTGGGGGGATAGCCTTGAGGACAGGATATACTCTGAAACTATAATGACGGCGATTGAAGGCGGAGTGAATTTTCTGGACACTGCGATGGGGTATGGTAACGGTCATTCCGAGGAAGTCCTTGGCAAAACGATTAAAAACATAAGGGATAAAGTGGTTATTTCCAGCAAGTGTTCGGCGCCCGGACTTACCAAAGGAAAAGCGAGAGCCAGTGTAGAGGCGAGTCTTTCAAGGTTGAATACTGAATATATTGACATTTTCTTTGTGCATTGGCCCAGTCCGGATATCCCGGTTGAGGAACCAATAGAGCAGCTTATGAAGTTGAAAGATGAAGGAAAAATAAGAGCGATTGGTGTTTCTAATTATACACTCAAACATTTGAAACGGGCAGTAAGCACAGGACAAATTGATATTTTACAACCCTGTTACAATTTATATTGGAGGCATATTGAAACAGATTTGCTGCCGTATTGCATTGAAAATAAAATAGGAGTAATGACTTACAGTTCGATAGCCCAGGGGCTGCTTACCGGAAAATTTACAAAGGACTGGGAGTTTGCCGAAACTGACATGAGGAGTACTACCATACCGCTATTCAAATCTCCAACTTTTGAGATGGCGATTGACGCTACGGAAAAAATCAGGATTATTGGTGAGAAATATGGTAAAAGCCCGGTGCAGACAGCGATTAACTGGGTTATAAATAAACCTGGAATTATGTCGGCAATTGTTGGAGCCAAGCGTCCGGAACAGGTAACTGAGAACCTAAAGGCAAGCGGGTGGACGCTTTCCGAAGAGGATTATAGACAAATAGGCAGTATTTCAATGGAAGTAGCGGAAACAGTTTCGGATTGGGATACGATGTATCAAAGGGATGACCATAGATTAGTCATGAACGTTTAGTAGGTTTTTAATGGATGCAACAGTTGTCTTCTATGAAGTATTAATTCTGTTTATAATAATATTTGCCGGATTTATTGCGGCAAAGACAAAAATATTACGCGGCGATACGAAAAAACATATTTCATCGTTCATAATTAATATTACCCTGCCGGTGGTAATTCTAATGTCATCACAAATAGAATTCACAACTGAGAAAATCGAGAATTCATTATGGCTTCTCGGTATGGCGGTTATTATATTCTTAATATCCATAGGAATTGCCGGTGTTTCCTTTAAAAAGGCGGGAAATGATAAAGAAAAGGTTCTAAAATTTGCTGCGGTTTTTTCTAACAGCGCATATATGGGTTTCCCGGTTTTGAATGCGCTTTTAGGAGCGGAGGGAGTATTCTATGGAGCTGTATTTCTGATTCCGTTTAATATCTTTTTATGGACATATGGTATCTTGATTTATAAAAAGCATAATAGTTTCAAGCATCTGATAAAGGATATAATGAGCCCGTCGATGATAGCAATGTTTATAGCGTTTCTATTTCTGGGAATCAGCGTGAAAATACCGTATCCCGTTAATAGAGGACTGGATATAATCGGGGGATTGACAACACCACTTTCTATGATTGTAATTGGTGCTACATTGGCAACTGTTAAATTCAAAACTCTTGTATCCGACAAATGGATATATATTGTATCTGCAGTCAGACTGCTGTTGCTTCCCGCGATTGCATATTTTCTTTTCTTCTGGCTTTCGCCTCCGGAAATGTCACTCACCATACTTGTACTGCTGGTAGGCATGCCCTGTGCGGCTGCAACTACAATATTTGCACAGCAGTTCGGCGGAGACACAGAATTAGCGTCCGGGGTAGTGTCGGTATCAACGTTGTTGTCAATAGCTACAATTCCGTTTTTGATTTTCTTGTTTCTTTAAAATAATACAGTAAACAAACCATTGAATGATAAGTATCTTCAAATTTGTTGCAGAGAAACTCTTCCGGCCGGCCCTTAGGAAATTTTTTTATTAAGTGATATAATGTTCATTATCAATGAAATCAGGTTAATATATTAATGAAAAATTACTTAGAGGGAGTGCGGATTATGAAAAGATTCAGCAAGCAGCTTAGTTTTTTACTTGTTCTTGTATTATTAAGTTCTTCTATGCTAACAGGATGTAAGAAAAAGAATAGAGAAACAGAAGTATCAGCAAGTCCGACTGCGAGTCAGTCTTTGGTGCCGTCAAAAACAGCGCCGCCTTCGCCGGGCCCCACTCAGAGCCAGCCCGCGGAAAAGCCTTCTGAGCAGGGAAAGCAGGTTGACCCATGGATTTCTGCAGAAGATATTAATAAGACCCCTTCAAATGTAGACGAGTTTCTTGCCTCGGATGATGCAGACGCCGGAACGCTTCTGGAAGAAACTGCCATCGGAGAGGAAATACTTGACGCAGATAACCTCAATGATTTAGTAGATAGCCCCGGTGATGCTGCCAGACTCGAGGAGCTGGTTGAGGAAATAGAAGAACTGATTGACGAAATGACCGACGACGAGGGAAACGCTCCTGATAAGGAAACGCAGGATGCAGTTGAACAACTCGAAGAAATAAAAGATGCCATTGAAAAACTTTTTGCTGATGCTGAACCCACGCCGGAACAACTTGAAGCAACTACGGATTTAAAGGGAACCTGGTCTGAACCTAACAAAATATTGCTAAGGTGGACGCCGCAGATAGATTGGCTTCCTGAAGATGGTTACTACCTTTATAGAATTATAAATGGTGAAGCGGTTGTTGTTGACAGCGATATCGGAACAAAGGATAGCGTTTTAGGACTTGCAGGCATGAATTACAACTTCTCACCGTTTATTGCCAACATATACGAAGATTCAGTTTTGGACACGACCAAACTCAGTACTATAGGAGTATCAACTGTACAGCAGTTCAACGATATGGTTTTCGGAAGCGTAATTCTAAATAAGAATATGCTTAAAATCAGCGGTGCTGATTCATTTGAGGAACAAAAGACAGAAAAATTTATCAGACCGTCAACTATGATTGAAAAAGTTCCTAAAAACGATGTTTATTCCAATACTTCAATTCACCTTGCAACACAGATTAGTACTCCCGTTATGTCAATAGTGGAGGTTCAGGATGCGGGAACAGAAGGTGAGGCTGGACCTAAGTTCCAGGCAACCCCGTCATTGACGCCTGCGGAAGAAACCATACAGCTTGTGCTTGATTCCAGAAATTCAATGATGACACTTGCCAATACAGATTCTGAATTTGCTGAAGCAGTTGGTTTTGGTTATGAGGATGATTTTGGTTCCGCTTCTTATGCAGCTAATACAATTATTGAATATGTTCTTCTTCCGCTTTCGAAAGGAGTTCCAGCCCCCGAGCCGGCAGCAATAATTAATGAATCCGCAAGAAATGGAATGTATTCGCTGAAAGTTAGTTATGGAGCGCAAACACCGCTTGAAGTACCTGAAAATCTTGTGGGATATGGAACGGATGACGAGGTTCACCTCAGGTGGCAGGCGCCTCTGACAGATTATGCTAAAAGTATAATCTCGGGATATTATGTTGAAAGAAAATTGAACGGAGAAAGTGAATTTACCAGAATAAACAGTATACCGATTGCAATATCCTACATGGAAGATGAAAATAAAATTCTTTATGAAGTTGCAGATTACTATGTTGACTATAATGTCGAAAACGGTGATAGGGCAACATATAGGGTTCAGGCTCTCGATATATTCGGAAGATTAAGCGAGTATTGTCCGGAACCGTTGTCCGTTGAAGTAATTAAGACAACTCCTCCCGGCTCACCCGAACTTGATCAACCTGTTTTATCAAATCAACTCAAACGCAGAAGCGAAAGCTTCTTTAAAGATACGATAGCACAGTATCCGGGCGAAACAGGTATTATTCTTCCAATGAAAAAAACTACAAGCGATACTGAAAGTTTTATAATATATAGAAGTGAGGCATGGGGAACAGGTTTATTCACTGAACCTGAAGAAGTGGGCAGAGTTGAGATACCTGATGAGATACTACCGGATAAACTGGTGCTAAAAGGAAGCATCGGCGGAAGGATTATCCTTCAGAAGGACTCAAAATCCGGTAATGTTGACGCAGTCTTTTTCGATACAAATGTAACACCGGGATATTTCTATAAATATTGGATTGCGGCCGTAGATTTATGGGAAAATGAAAGTGCCTGGTCAAACTCTAAGGTGCTGGGTTACTCTACACAATCGCAACCCTCTGTGCCTGACAGCGCCAGTGCCAATATGACATTCAATTTGTTGCCGGACCTTTCATTTGAGGTTGTAGGCTTTTTAGAGGGCAGGTTTGCTGATGTTGGTGTTTCGAAAGAAATAAACTGGGCCGGCAATCCAAAGCCGGAAGGACTGGCTCCAAGGACGAATGTTGATACATCTCTGGTACAGAAGGCGATTTTAAAAGATGTGCAAATAGGTATGTCTATTTCGGAAACTGTGAGACAGGGTATATTTATGCTGCCACAGATTCTTACAATGGAATACGGCAACATGCCGGAGCCCCGCGATGTTCATGACATAATAGCTCTTCAAAATACTGATATATTACCTAATGGAAACGCAGATGTTTCGTGGTACCATTACGCAGGGACCGGCTTGGGTGCATACAACGTATATAGAGCATATGCCGATGGAGAAGATATTGACGATATAAGAGCTTTATCCGTAGAACAAATAATTGAAGATTACGATTGGAACCTTGTAGAAGGTGAAATAACATACAATCAGATTACAGATAATGTTGAAAAGGCTGAAGGCAGGATTTACCTATACATGATATCTATGATGCCTGCAGAAACCAGCGAAGATGAAGACACAGGTTACGGAGGATATGCTCCCGCGGGATGGATAAACCTTAAGTGGCAGCGGCCTGACGATTTACAAATCTCCCATTTCCGCGTGTATAAGGCCGAGGTTCCGTATTTCAGTGAAAGCGACAATCTTGAGAGCCTTGACTGGACGATGGTAGGTGACAATCTGAAATATGCAGGTTACACCGAAGAAGCAGATCAGACCCACGCGCATTACTATTACTTTAAAGTGACTTCTATAAGTATATGGGGTGTTGAAACTGATGCATATGCTTCTGCTGATATCAGGGTTGCATCGACAGTACCGCCCCAGACGCCGACAATGCTCATTCCGTTTCCACAGAAAAAAAGCGTTGAAGTCAGGTGGATGGGAGTTCCGTTCACAAGTTCATACAAGATATATAGAACAATGGTTCCGCGGGTAACCGAGGAAGATATTGCTACAATCCAACTGAAGGCACCGGAGATGTTCCAGAAAATTTTCACTCCGGAAATCAGTTTACAGATTTATATGCCGGAAATTAAGATGTTCCCGTTTACTTCCGATAATCCTCAATCAGGGTATATGGCAGGTGGCATATCTATACCGGCGGCAAGTGTTTCCGAGGCAGTATCAAATTTCAATACACTGCAGCTTCTGGCACCTGCAACTATCATGAGCGGAATACAGTCATCGCCCATTAATACAAAGGTAGATGTCTATAAAGACATTGTGGATAAATATGGAATTCTGGCGGTCACCCCTTATGGATTGCTTGATGTTTCCGCCGCTAAACTTGTCCATTGGGATGAGGTTCATGTAGAAGAAATAGAACTGGGCCAGGATTCGACCGGACTATTTGCATTTATTGATACGGATGTTGAATTCGGAGATACATATATGTATACTGTCCAGGCATTTAATGATGACGGTCTGGCTTCGGATCGTCCTGAACCTGTAAGTGTTTCGCCTAGAAAGGGGGAGGCTTTCCCGCCTGTGTCGGGTATTTCCGCCCAAATTGATTCGGATACCGGGCAACCTGAAATAACGTGGAATAAGGCCAAGGATCCTAATCTAAGCGTGGATGAAAGTGCTGAATTTATTGCTGGATATATTGTATACAGAAGTAAAACGCAAAATGGCACTTACTATCAGGCAAGTCCGTTGCTGACAGCCACGGGATATATAGATGATGAAGCAGATCCGGCTGCAGTCAACTGGTATCAAGTGAAGGTTATTGATACAGGTGGCTATACATCCGACTTTTCAAATGCTGTATCCACCGGAGGACGCAGGGGTTTCATACTGCCTGCGGGTTCGATAACCAAAAGGTTTGTAACGCCAAATTTAATCATTCCGATAATTCCCATAATCCCGATAATACCAGGAGGAGACAATGAAGGGGAGGCGCCTCAAAATGCAACGGCATCAACAGGGTTTATACCATCATTCTCTTTGCCTCCAATAATTATACTACCCATTGGTTTACCTGACACAATGAAGATAGCAGGTTTTGATGTTATTAATATCGTAACTACTAGTACAGCGACACCAAAACTTGGAACCGGGGAACTGGTTTTAGCTAATAAATATACAGTACCCGTGAACCTTTCTATAAATACGTGGAGTTCTGAAGGTGAAATTACTGATGGAAGCGCTATATTGCAGGGGGCAGTTCAGATAGGCAATACCGGCGTATTTCTAAGTGAACTTGAAGTAACGACAGCGGAAGACAAAGGAATTGCAACCGGTTATGTTCTTAAAGCGGGCAGTCAGGTTACTGAAAACCTTATCGGAGACCTGTATTCGTTGAGATTTACTGACAGTGAGATAACTCCCGGAGGAATTGTAAGTATTACTGAAATTCCCGAATTGAGATATGACAATATTAAGATGGCAGAGATGGAAAGCATTACAGTAAACCTCGGCGCATTTGATTCAACCGCACCTGCAGTAATACAGCAGGAAGGCATTTTTAAGAAAGGCATAATGGTTTATTTCATGTTTGGTACAGGGTTCATAAATATGATGAACGGAACTGCTGAAAATGACATGGGAATGGAAACAATAGATAACAAAGGGCTGGAATTTAGTTATAGTATTATTAATTTCAACAGGGATGGGGCATTGAACGGTACAATGACTATTACTGAAACACAGCTTATGCGTACTGTAATTCCAGCTGGTATAGGAGTTAAAACATCTGATGCTAAATTAGTTTATTCAAACGGAATTGTTAATACATCGCTCAGCTATCTAAAGGGCAAGATTATGCTTCCCTTTGAAACCTTTATTGACGATTCGCCGGTTTACGCTGGATTTGAAACAATGGCTGCTAAAACCCTGGGCACTGTTGCAATGGACACATCAAAGATAACGAGTATATTGCAGAAGAATCCTGCATCAATCCAATCAGGTGCACAGGTTGTAAGCCAGGCAGAAAAAAGCATAGTTGATGTGGGTATGTTCTATGTTGCAGAAAGAGCTCAGGAACTGACATTGTTGATAATGCCCTTGGAACTGGCTGAAATTGAGACCATGTCCAATATACCTATTAATATTACAGAATGGGACGGACGTGGATTTACAGCATCGAATAAGTCCCTTATGCCCACATTGGTCGGTAATGATGATGAGGAAATAGGCGTAATAGGCAGCAATGTAACCATTGACCTTGACCGTGAAGCAACTACCTCAGCCGCCGCAACGCCGGAAACATTGGAAGACGACTGGACAGGAATAATCGTGAAGTCAGGAAGGGTTTCCCTGCCTCCTGCATACATTAAGACAGAAGAAAACAAGAGGGTATCTTTCAATCTTACTCCAGGTGAAATGCTCTATGACAGGAACGGTTTCGCATATCAGAGTCAGGCATATTCACCTACAGGTATTCCCGTTAATTTCGGAGATCAATTGGGTAATTTTGAAGATGTATATGCCCACAGCATTTATATCGACTTATACAATAATCAAGTTAATCTGGAAATCAGGGCATCTATAGGAATACCACTTTTTGGATTCCAAAGGGCAGATGTGACTTTATATACATCGGAAGAGCTGGGTAAGCTTGTATGCAGTGTAGATGAGACGGGAAAATTTGACCCGGCAGGAACCGGCGAAGTGTTTATTAGTATCACCGGAGGTCACCTTATGGAAGATGGGCTCCATATGGACGGAACTCTGGACTTGAAATTTTCCGATTCAATTGATATCAGCAATATTGCATTTACTGAACTGATTATCCCGGCAGATATGGATTTACTCAAAGTTGAAAACAATGAAGAGGGTCTGCTTGGGTCTGCGATGTTTGATAAACCATATAAGATTCAATTTCACGACTTTGACATGGAAATAAGAGCTCTTTCTCTGGTAACAAGGAATGCGCTTTTCCAGGTTGCGCTGCTTCCCATACAGCTTGGAGGCGGTATATCAAGAACATTGAAGGGGGCCGGTGCATACATGCCTTCTTCGGGCAACGTAAATTATTATGCAAGTGATTTGTATCTCTGGGGGGGCATGCAATTGTCTGATACGCTGGCCGTTGATACAGAGCAGGATTTTGACAGGGTTGTTATATCGGGAGTATTTGAAGATCCCATAATCAGCTATTCAGAATCAAAATCTAAAATTGATATGTCCTTCGAGGAATTTGCTCAAATTGATGCAGTCGCCGTACCTAAGATGGTGGATCCATCCTCGGGTATTATTGAATATGAAACTGATACATTGGAAATGATTTTTAACGCAGCCATGGACGCGTTCAGTGCAGTAGATATAGAAGTAAACGCCAGGCTGGGGTATGACAAAATCATGAGCAGGTTCTTCTTCGCAATTGGCTTGTATTATCATGACCCGCAGGGAGGGATTCAATTCGCATATGGCAGTATTAACGATATGACAGGGGTTATCGGTTACAACATTGATATTGAATACACTGAGGAGGAGGGATATATTATCCCCGAAGGAAAGCAGGGATTGCTTAACTCAATTGATTCAATGGAAGTCAATCGTGAACCCGGCGGCAACTACTTCTTTGCTGCAAGTGCGTACATGTATCTTGGATATGACACCGGTAGTGTAACCCTAAAACTCGGCGAGGTCAGAAACATGTACCTGGTGGTTGAAAAAGGGCCAACGGTAGAAATGGGCGGTAAATACTACGGACCGTCAACAATAACATCAACCATTACAGGCAACGACCTTAAGCATATGGGAACTGTCAGGATGGGTTATTACCACCGTGACAGAATGGTCAAATTCAGCCTTACGCTCAATGACTTCGGAATGTATGGACTCACTGTCAATGGTGACGTGGGCTTTGAGATGAGTCCTAAATTCTGGGAACTTCGGATAGGATATCCAAATACATTGGTTGCTGAATTGGGAAGTCTTTCCAAGGCTGGATTCGGACTGATAATCCACAATACATTCCCGCCTAATGAGAACTATATTAAAGCAAAGATGTTCTTTGAATATGACACGGGATATGTAACTTTGGGAATTGTTTATTTCAGAGCGTATATAAAAGTAGGTGCGGAAGGAGAGTTCCACTTCCCTGGAGATTACCTGTATTTCTCGGCATATATAAAGGGCGGGCTCGAAGGCGGCATCAAAGTCGGAGGAAAGAGATACGAGATAATATCATTGCATCTTGATGCTATGGGAGAACTTGAAAAACGGGACAGCGACTGGCGGCTTGAGGCAAAGGTCAAGGTGAGGTATCACTTGAATTTATTCTTGTTTGATGTAGGGGGGTCTGTCACATGGGACATGAAGCTATCCTTCTAATTCTGACGGGTTAATTTCCATTAATCGTCAGACACATTAAGATAATAAGCCACTGGATTTGATTAAATCAACCAGTGGCTTTTCTTTAATAAGTGTCTGACTTACTGCGTTTTTATCAGTTTTATACTCACTTGTGTATCTTACATACACGTCGTTTGTATAAAACTTCGAAAGCCTTGTCTGAATGGAAATTTTCACCGTCAGAACGGTATTGTCAGACTTGCATTGCCTGAAACGAAATTTCCTCTATCAGAACTGTACTTTATCCAACGAGAAACCCCAAATCCTTGCCTGGCGAAAAATTACCGCTGCTAGAACAGTTTTGGTTAATTTGGTTTCAGCATCCGGTATGTGAAAATAGACCACTGGGTATTATATAAGATAATTCCAGTGGTTTTTCCGTAATACAACCGGATTTGCTTAGTTTTCTGCGACATATTATTTCGCTCATGTATCTTTATACACTTCGCTCAATAAAAGTCTTAAAAACATCGCTTGAAATCAAATTTCCTCTATCAGATTTGTCCTTAAGACAACGAGAAACTCCAAAACTCCGTTTTTGATGCTATAATTAAGCGGTATTATAAAAACGGAGGTTTTTATGAGAAGCTACATCTTGTATCCGGGACGTATCAGCATTAGGACCAATTGCCATGACAGATTTGAACCTCTGATTAAGCATAAAGGCAATCCGATTTTCACAGGGGAAAGAGCATGGGAGGAAAGGACTGCATGGCCTACCGTTCTCTATATACCGGAAGAGAAAAAATTTAAAATGTGGTACCTTGCCATCGTAGAAGGAGAAAAAGACCCCAATGAAGTTCTTGTCATAGATAATGTAGTGGTTAAAAAAAAATAGGTTTTACATATGTTATGCGGAGTCAAATGACGGATTGTCGTGGGAACGTCCGATTTTAAATTTTATTAAAACAAAAAAATATCCGGATAACAATATTTTAATTGAAAACGAGGGAAAATATATTGACGGGCCGTCAGTTGTTTATGATATTGCGGATGCTAATCCAAACCGTCGGTATAAAGCGGCATATTATGAGCATGATGGTAAAAAATCAGGGGTCCGAACCAAAGTGTCTGCAGACGGATTAAATTGGAGCGAGGAAGGAGAATTCCCTGTGCTTCCAAGCCAGGATGCACTTAAAATGTACCATGATAAATCCACAGGTACATTCTATATGCTTCTGAAGGATCGCATACTTAACCGGCGCTCGCGGCTTGTATCCCAAAGCATTGATTTTAAGAATTGGAGCGAACCCAGGGAAATACTGAGCCCGAATCTGGGAGATGATGATACAACTAATTTCTACGATATGTGCATGTTTAAAAACGGAGATATCACAATGGCATTTCTAACTCTGTTTGACGCGTCTACACAGTTTTCTCATTCGGAATTGGCACTTGCCATGCCGGGGTTGACAGTAGAGCGATTCCCGTCGCGGCCTGCGGTTTTGAAGCCCGGCGACCTGGGCGCCTGGGACGGAGGAGGCATATATACCTCGGGAAACGGCCCAATCGAAATTAACAATATAATGAGGTATTACTATTACGGATCATCCAGACGCCATGATAACTACTTGTTTGCAGATAAGTATGACAATATAGTAAGCAGTAAAATCCAACACACCGGTCTTGGAGTTGCAGAATTTGATAAGGGTAGGTTATGTGGACAGCAGTTTCGGGGAGAGGGTATGTTTAGGACAACGGCTATTAAAAAAACCGGCACGAAACTGTATGTTGATGCTGTTGCCCCAGCTGGTTTGAAAATTTCCATAACCCGGTGCGCATATTCCGAATTTTATGAAGGATACGGTTGCGATGAGTGTGATGAAATAACAGGGGACGGAGTACATGAGGTTACTTGGAAGAGCGGTAAAACCATAGCTGACATCAATGATAATTACATTAGAATTATTGCAGAAGGAAAGAATGCTATAATTTATGGCTTTGGATTTGAGTAATAACTATGATTAAAGAAGACTATATTTTGCGTTTAATAAGGCTGGCGTCTGCGTTTGTCATAAAAGCCCTTGGATTGGCAAAAGAAGGGGATTTTCTGGAGAGCGAAATAACCATGGAAAACGGTTTGCAGGATTTAACGGGCATAAGCCTCGATACATTGAGGACTCTTGACGCTTCTGCCTTAGAAACCATATTCGGAGGAGACGAAGCTTCGGTTTTCATAATCGCGGAATTCTTGCAGAACATTGCAGAAGTTGAAAGGTTAAAAGGCAGCCTTGATCTTTATTACATACATATGAAAAAAAGCTTGGAACTTTTTCTCTCAATACGCGTGAATGAGGATTATAAAACCGTAGAGCCTATTTTAAAGGCATATGCAGAGGTAAAGGAAGTCATTTATGACGCAGATCTTATTGAGAGGCTGGTGAATTTTTTCCATGACAGGAATGAAAAGGAAGAAATTGCTTACCTAAAATCACTGTTAAAAGATTGAAAGTGCTATTTATTCCCCACCCAAGAATACCCGTGTCTTCAGACGTGGGATGAATTGGGGAAATTCACTTGTTCGACTCTAAAATCGCAGGTTTAGTACCCTAAATGGTACCGTAATTACTGTAAAATTATATATGAAAGTGTAGCTAATGCACAAATTGATTGTTAAGAGATGAAAAATACTCAGAAAGTGAAATGAATTAAATGCTGCAAAAGAAAGCCTTCAGATTCAGATTGTATCCGACAAAAGAACAGACCGTATTGATTAATAAGACAATAGGCTGCTCCAGGTTCGTATACAACTATTT
>JAUVJE010000115.1 GCA_030592355.1 Clostridia bacterium | reverse complement strand
TACTATTTCCATGGTTGCTTTATCAGTAACCCTTAGGCCGTTTACAAATTTGGACTCTATTCCTGCGTTTTTCAAAGCTTCTGAAATAACAGGGCCGCCGCCGTGGACGATTATAGGATTCATCCCGATATACTTCAGGAGTGTAATATCCTCCATGACCGAGTCTTTCAAAGTTTCGCTGACCATAGCATTGCCGCCGTATTTAATAACAACGGTCTTGCCATAAAGCCGTTGGATATACGGCAGCGCTTCTATTAAAATTTCTGCCTTTTTAATTAATTTTTCCATTGGATTTCCTCGCTTTTTCATCAACACTCCTGGGATAATTGTTAAAATTTCTATCAACACCCTCCGGGTAATGCCCGGAGTTTATGTCATACCCCGCGTAATTAGCTCAAGTTATATATACAATCCTGCTCTTAGGAGCCCGTCGGTCTCTGTATATCCATACATAAGGTTCAGATTCTGAACCGCCTGCGAAGCAGCGCCTTTACCAAGATTGTCGATGGCTGAAACCACTATAATTCTCTTTAGTCTTTCATCGTAGACCGGAGTTATATCAGCAAAATTAGTACCCGCTACAGCCTTCACCGAGGGTATTGCGCCGCCTTCCTTTATTCTTATGAAAACATCATCTTTATAATATACATTATAAATATCAATTAATTTATCTGTTGACAGAGTGGTTTTAGCGTGGGTATAAATCGTAGCAGACATACCTCGCTTGAAAGGCGCCAGATGCGGTGTAAATCCTATAATTACAGTTTTCCTGGAAAGTATAGACAACTGCTCCTCAATTTCCGTGGTGTGCCGGTGGCCGGTGATTTTATATGGTGCGAAATCTCCATCCGTCTCACAGTAAGAATAAGAAAGAGTTGCTTTTCTTCCGGCACCCGAAACACCCGATACCGCACTTATATTAATTGAATCAAATTCAATCAGGTCATTAACCAGTAAAGGGGCAATTCCCAGAATTGCGCATGTGGGGTAACAACCGGGATTGGCAACAAGTCCGGCATTTTTTATTATATCCCGGTTTAATTCGGGAATTCCATATACGGCCTGTTCCAACAGTTCAGGATATTTATGGGGGAGACCATAAGTATCGGTGTAAAGCGATGAGGAGGAATATCTGTAATCAGCACTAAGATCCACAACCTTTTTACCTGCTGTGATTAGTTGATGAACAGCATTTTGGCTTGCTGCGTGGGGCAATGCAGTGATGAAGCAGTCAGCCTTTGCGATAATCGCATCATAATCCAGCGCTTCGCATACCAGGTCGCATAAACCGGCAAGATTGGGATAAACATCAGATATTTTTTGCCCTTCGAATGTTTTAGAAACCACACAGGAAACATCGAAGCCGGGATGTCCCGAAAGAATTCTTATGCATTCCGCCCCGGCGTAACCGGTAGCACCTATAATTCCAATCTTTATCATACTTGTATCCTCCTGCCTGTAATTATACCAAATAGTAAATTCCACAGGTTAAATTAATAATTTTTTATAATTATACAGATTAATGCATAAAAATGCAACAATTATTTATATCGGCAATAAATTTATTTTAATATAGTAATTTGTCATTTATGCAATTCACACAAAGAGAGAAATGTTTTTTTGTAATAATCAACACTTATAACACGAGAGCAAAAGTGTTAAAATTAAGTAGAAGTTTTTATAGATAAACGGGAGGAAATAAAATGGCAAAAGTTATATTAAGAAACGTATATAAAAAGTATGAACCGTCGCGTGGTGGTATCACGGCTGTTTCAGACTTCAACCTATCAATTGAAGATAAGGAATTCTTAGTTCTGCTTGGACCTTCGGGCTGTGGTAAAACAACAACACTGAGAATGATTGCCGGTCTTGAAGACATTACCGCCGGTGAAGTTTATATCGGAGATAAACTTGTCAATGATGTACAGCCCAAAGACAGGGATATAGCAATGGTTTTCCAGAATTATGCGCTGTACCCGCATATGACGGTTTTTGACAATATGGCATTTGGTCTTAAACTCAGAAGAACCCCAAAAGACGAAATACAGAAAAGAGTTCATGAAGCATCAAGAGTTCTTGAAATTGAACATCTTCTCGATAGAAAACCCAAGGCGTTGTCCGGCGGGCAGCAGCAGAGGGTTGCGCTGGGTCGTGCTATAGTCCGTGAACCTAAGGTTTTCCTTATGGACGAACCTCTTTCAAACCTTGATGCAAAATTAAGGGGACAGATGAGGGTTGAGCTTATCAAGCTGCATCAGAGACTGCATACTACTATTGTCTTCGTTACACATGACCAGGTTGAAGCAATGACCATGGGAACGAGAATTGTTTGTATGAAACTTGGTTTCATTCAGCAGGTTGATATCCCGCAGGTTATGTATGAAAATCCTGTTAATATGTACGTTGCGGGATTCATCGGCACACCGCAGATGAATTTTATTGATGGTACTATTGTTGAAGACGGAAAAGATGTTTATCTGACATTTGGAAACTCAAAAATAAAACTTCCGGAAAACAGAGCGGCAAAAATTATCGGCCATGGCTACGAAGGAAATGATATTGTTATAGGAATGAGACCTGAACATCTCCATGATGAACAGATGTACATTGATTCAATGCCGGATGCAGTTGTTGAGGCAAATGTAGAAGTTGTGGAATTAATGGGACCTGAGGCTCTTGTATATTGTATTATCGAAGGAACGAATATGATAGCACGTGTTAAACCCAGAACAAAAGCAAGACCGGGTGACAACATTAAGATTGCAGTTGAAACCGGCAGAATTCATATTTTTGATAAGGAAACGGAAAACGTTCTTTTCAACGACTGACGGGTTAATTTTCCGCCATCGTCTGACAAATATTAATAACAACAGCCGGTTATGGACAAAATCCAACCGGCTGTTTTCTTAACACGATATATAACTCGCTTCATTTTGATCGCATCCCTTTTTCGTTTACGCATCTCCATGCGCGCGCTCAACGGGATGTTCCAAAGCCTCGCTTGGCGAAAAATTCCCACCGTCAGACCTAACAGGTTAATTTTCCGCCATCGTCTGACAAATATTAATAACAACAGCCGGTTATGGACAAAATCCAACCGGCTGTTTTCTTTTCTTAAACTTGCCCAAGGCATATTTAAGGCGAAATAATTCTTATACTTGCCCAAGGCATATTTAAGGTAATAAACCATCCGTTTTACGGGCGGCTGCTATTGTTTTATTATTTTGACGAGAAATAAAAAAGCGCCGGGTGTTTATGCCGGTATTTTTTACGTTCTTTTTTCAGCTCCTTTCGCACATTTGTCTCTGGGGTGTTTATAAAAAAGTGTGGTATAATGCATTGGAAGGATTTCACGGGGTGATATGGACAGATTACTAATTGCAGGACTGGGGAATCCCGGACTCAGATACAGAAAGACGCGCCATAACATGGGTTTTATGGCAATTGACTGTACCTCGGAAAAATTTTCAGTAAAAGTAAAGAAGCAACGTTGCCGGGCATTAACGGGAGAGACGAATATCGGAGGGGTTAAAGTAATTCTTGCAAAACCACAAACATTTATGAATGCCAGCGGAGAGAGCATTCGTGACCTTTTGGCATACTACAATCTGACAGCTGAAAATCTCATTGTTATCTATGATGACATGGACATCCCTCTTGGAAAAACCAGAATCAGGAAAAAGGGAGGTTCAGGCAGTCACAATGGTATGAAGTCGATTCTCTACCATCTGGAAACTGAAAATTTTACTCGAATTCGAATAGGCATAAATGCAAGCGACGATGAAAATACAGTCAGATACGTGTTGAGCAGATTTACAAAAGGACAGCGCAAGGCAGCATTCGCCGGGATTGAGAATGCCGTCGAAGCAACGGTTGAAATTGTAAAAAACGGTGTTGACGCCGCGATGAATAAATATAATAAATAGAGGTTGATATACATTATATAGTATGAAGATATTACTGAAGCCGATTCAGAATATCCCTCAATTCGACGGGATTATAAAAACCATGTCGGCCGGCAAAGGCCCTGTGGGAGTGAACGGCCTTGTGGATTCCGCAAGGGCGCTCTTTGCGTACGCACTTAGTCAAAAAACCGGCAGAAGATGCCTGATTCTCACGCACAGCAGGGTAAAGGCAAAAAAAATGTACGAAGCCATTAGAATCTTTGACCCCGAAGGAGCGCTGCATTTTCCGACCAGAGAGCTCATGCCGTTCGAAATTGAAGCCAGGAGCCGCGGTTATGAAACCAATAGGGTAAATGCATTGTATAGATTTGCTCAAAATGATTATTCCGTTGCGGTTGCGCCTGTTGAAGCACTGTGCATACGGGTTCAGGCCATGGACCGGTTTCTTAAAAAGACAACCACAATAGAAAAATCAAAAGAGTATGAAAGAGAACTGCTTACCAAAACCCTTATATCATCCGGATACGAAAAATGCGAAATGGTAGAAAATGAAGGCCAGTTTGCCCTTAGAGGCGATATACTTGATGTCTTTTCACCGGGCCGGGGAATGCCATGCAGAATTAACTTTTTCGGTGACGAAGTGGAAAATATAAAAATCTTCGACCCGGGCACGCAGCTTTCCGAAGAGGAAATACAATCATTGCTGATAATGCCCTGCAGCGAGCAAAGCGGATCAGCTGAAGATATCCTGAAAAAACTCAAAAACACAAAAAATCCGTCTGCGGCAATCACAGCGGACATAGAAAAACTTGAAAACGGTTTGCTGCACTTTCCGCTGGACAAACATTTTGCTTTATCAGACGACAACCGATTTACCGAGGAATACATCGATAAAAATACTATTATCATAATTGATAATGACAAACGCTGCCTGCGTAAGATGCAAACCGTACTTAAAGAATATGGTTCAACTTGCGAAAAACTGCTTGAACTCAATTCCGCTCTGCCTGAATCCTGCATTATGGTTGCAGACTTGTTTGAAGCTATGGGAGGGCGGCAGCCCGAAATAGTAATTCCGGATGTCACGGGGCACGGTGACAGTTACAGTCTTTTCAGACAATTCAGCATACTCACAAGGGAAAACCACTCCTACGGCGGCAGGATGGACCTTCTTTTGGAAGATATCCGAAAATGGAAAGCCAAAGGAAGAAAAATCGCACTCATTGCGCCGACTGCAAAAAGCAGCCGTATTCTTACGGAGTACATGACGGACAATGATATAGATATACACGGTAAAAACAACTACGACGGTGAAATTCACACAGGAACCGTAGTAATGCTTGAAAACGGACCCGCTGAAGGTTTCGAAATCCTGGAAGCCGGTCTTTGCGTAGTGGGCAGCGGTAAAATCTTCAGAAAAAGCAAAAAGGAGAAAACCGGCCGTAAAAAGCAAAGCGGCATGGCATTATTTGCCGACTTAAAGCCCGGCGATTATGTTGTGCACGACTTTCATGGAATCGGACGCTATATTGGGATTGAGAATCTGAAAGCTGCGGGGGTCCGCAGGGATTACGTAAAAGTAGAATATAAAAGAAACGATTATGTTTACATACCCGTTGCAAAGCTCGATTCCATACAGAAATTTATCGGAAGCGGTAGCAGAGCCCCGAAACTGTCCATGCTTGGAGGAAAAGAATGGGAAAATGCCAAAGCCCGAGTCAAAGCTTCGGTAAAAAATATTGCAAAGGAGCTTGTGGAGCTTTACGCGAAGAGAAAGGCAAACAAGGGGTACATATATTCGGCAGATACTGTCTGGCAGGTATCCTTTGAAGAAGAATTCCCATTTGAAGAAACCAACGACCAGCTGAGATGCATTGATGAAATCAAAGGAGACATGGAATCGGATATAATAATGGACAGGCTGCTTTGCGGGGATGTAGGCTACGGAAAAACAGAAGTTGCCCTTCGGGCGGCTTTCAAGGCGGTAATGGACGGAAGGCAGGTGGCATTTTTAGTGCCCACCACTGTTCTTGCATACCAGCATTACAATACATTTACGAAAAGGATGAAAAATTTTCCGGTCAACATAGAACTCATGTGCCGGTTCAGAAGCAAAAAGCAACTCCAACGCACAGCTGCGGGACTTCGCGCAGGAAGCGTAGACATAGTGGTAGGCACCCATAGATTGCTTCAAAAAGATATTGCTTTTAAAAAACTGGGACTTTTGGTGGTGGACGAAGAGCAGAGGTTCGGCGTAGAGCATAAGGAAACAATCAAGAACTATAAGCATGATGTAGACGTTCTGATGCTTACTGCAACTCCGATTCCAAGAACACTGCACATGTCATTGTCGGGTGTCCGCGACATAAGTGTCATAGAGGACCCGCCTGCAAAACGGTTCCCGGTGCAGACCTATGTAATGGAATATGATCAGGATATTGTCAGAGACGCAATCGACAGAGAAATCAGCAGGGGAGGCCAGGCTTTCTATTTATTCAACAGGGTTCGTGAGATTGATGGCAAATTCGCCAAGCTGAAACAGCTGTTGGGCGACGAAGTGCGCATAGGCATAGCCCATGGCCAGATGGAAGAAAGCAAGTTGGAAAACGTCATGGTGGATTTCATCAAAGGCGAATACGACGTGCTGTTGTGTACGACAATAATAGAATCCGGGTTGGATATCCCCAATGTCAATACCATGATAATTGAAGACGCCGACAGAATGGGGTTATCGCAACTGTACCAGATCAGAGGCAGGGTGGGAAGGTCGGATAAAGTGGCTTACGCATACATCACCCACAAACACGGCAAAGTTATAACTGAGCAAGCATCCAAGCGCCTTGAGGCAATCAGGGAATTCACGGAATTTGGCTCCGGTTTTAAAATCGCTATGCGCGACCTTGAAATAAGAGGAGCCGGCAGTCTCCTTGGAGCGAATCAGCACGGCCATCTCGAAAGGGTAGGCTACGACCTTTATGTGCGTATATTAAATAAAGCGATAAAAGAACTAGGAGGAGAGATTGCGGAAGAAAAATCCCCGGAAAGCTGCACCGTGGAATTGAATATAAATGCATTCATAGACAAAACATATATAACCAATGACCTTATGCGCATGGAGATGTACAAGAAAATAGCAGCGGTTGCCGATGAAAAACAGAAAAAGAATCTGCTTGATGAGATGACCGACCGGTTTGGCAATCCTCCCGGGGAAAGCCGTGTGCTGCTTGATGCGGCTCTCGTTAAAAACCGTGCCGCGGCATATGGCGTGGAAACCATAACAAAAAATAAATCAAATCTGCTGTTTATATTCCGGGAAGGGAAATTCCCCAAGCCCGAGATTCTTGCAAATCTGTCTACCGCCCTCCCGGGCAGGGTTATTATAGATATGGGGCTAAAACCCGGCATCAGGTTAAGCAATTTACAAAGGGACGGCGTTGACTTCAGGGCAATTATAAAACTTCTGAATGTCTTATAAAGGGTTCAATACATGGAAATAGTAAGGAATTATCATTATACAAGCATATAAAAAGACTTGAAATAGCAGCAGAATACGCAAAATAAGTTATTTTGAGTGTTTTTAACATAATAATAACATTTGTTACGAAAATGCAATATTTTTAAGATGAATCACTGCTTATAGTCATAAAAAGACTATATTTTGTGGTTTTAAGAAACGAAAACACAAAAAACAGTAAGAAATACCCACTGTTGTAATTACAGGAATAATGTAATAACAAAACGAACAAAGGAATTTATATAAAAATTGTTAAAATGTGGTAATTTAATTTGCAATTTCAATTGTGAAGTGCAATAATTAGTTGTAGATAAACAGGGGTGTTAGCATAGATAAAGCCGGGCAGAAATGTTTCGGTCTACAAAATTTTATGGAGGGTTACAAAATGCTACAGAATTTAATGAGGAAAATGAAAAAAGGGAACAAGGGTTTTACTCTTGTCGAATTGATGATTGTTGTTGTTATCATCGGTATCTTGATTGCTATTGCAATTCCGATATACAATAACATCCAGACCAATGCCGAAAAGAGAGCTTGCCAGGCAAAC
>JAUVJE010000123.1 GCA_030592355.1 Clostridia bacterium | reverse complement strand
TTTTGAAAATATTTATTTAAATGGTGTTGCTGTACTTAAAAACACAAAAAATGTAAAAGAGAAAATCGAGTTTTTCACAAAAAGAGCTTTTGTAGATGAAGAAATAAGAACTGCATTAAATCATGGAGTATCAGGTTATCATTATGATGAATTTGAAACATACTATATGAAGTATTTAGAAAATAATGGAAGGTTGATATTATTTTCACCAATTTTAATTAATATTTTGTCATCAATTGAAAATGAAAAAGATATTTATATTGAAGGAAAGACTTATGAAGAAAATAGTCAAAGGGCTGACTTAGTAAAAAAGGGGTATCTTCTTTTTTTAAAAGCACGTGAAAACAACAAAGGGAATATATATAGTTATGATTTATTGAAACGTATTCATATAGATGAATCTTTAAAAAATGATTCGTTAAAAGAAGGCATTCAAATATATCCGATTGATTTACAGATATCAATGAATTTTATTAGTTTACTAGGGGAAGTCTTTTCAGGGGACAAAACGGTTGATGAAGCTATAAAAGAATATAGGGAGAAATGCAATAATGCTGAATATTCTGAATACTTCAATAAGCTTAATAACTAGAGGATAGAGTATGTACAAATTAAAAATTATTCTTTTACTAATTATAATAGTTGCAATTTCTATAGCTGGTTGCAATATAATAGTAAAAACTGATGTAGTTGTTTCTCCGGAGAACTCCTCGAAAATTTTACTTCCGGATAAATTGAGTATCGAATTGTACTATCCTGTCCCTTTTCATCTTAGACGCATTAATTTTGTTACATATAATGAAGAAGAAATGCCGAAAAAAATACTTGATGAATGGGAGAATTGCATAAGTAAAAGCGGGAATATAAATTTTAAATTGAAATATGTAGACTGGTCATTAGATACGGTGATATTAAATTCAATTGAAACAGATAAGCTATTTTATATTCCTGAGCAGAGTATGATTAAAATCCTTCGCGACAGCAATATGATTACACCACTGAACAAGTATTTAGAGAATATTGATGGGTTTGGTGTTATTGATCAGAAAACTATCTCCGATTTTACTGACGATGATGGAAATATATGGGCGTTGCCTATATATAAAGATTTACAATGCACGTACAGGAAGTACAATCAGGAGTGGTTGGATAAATTAGAAATTAGTATTCCGAAAACCATTGTTGAATTTGAAAAACTTGCATGGGCCGTAAAAAAATCAGATTCGGCAGATGATACAAGGCAGCCTGCACTATTCTTTATTCCTAAGGCCAGTAGTATGACATGCTTTAATTTAATTGATATTTTTATTGCTCACGGATGTTACCCGAATATATTCGGGATGCAGAATTTAGTATACAATGAGGAGAATAATGAATATGAAGATATAGCATTTAGCGATGAATTTATTGAAAGCTTGGGATTTATACGATATTTACTGGATAACGAATTAGTATTCTATTCACAGGAACGGAATATGACCTTAAATGAAATAACCAAACAGTATAGGAGCATCTCAGGGATGTATGTTGATTATAAAGATATGATGAGTTTAGGTTATTATCTTGAGGGAACAAATACTGAAAATTTGTTATTTGTATATAACCAATCAAAGGGAATTGCAGTATTAAGAGATACTGAAGATATACAAGAAAAACTGAATTTCTTTATTAATCAAGCTTTTATTGATGATGAGCTCCTTACAATATTTAATTATGGTATAAACGGATATCATTACGAAGAAACAGAGAAATATTTTATTAAAAAACCAGAGGATGAAAAATATTCCCATATGACAATGTTGACACCGGTACAAATAAATATTATTAAAGATATTGGGGATGAAAAATCTTTTATTTCAAGAACCATGAATGAAGAAAGCATAAGTATTTCTGAATCAATAAAAAAATATACTGATGAAATGGCCAGAGTAATTGAAGAACACAATAGTGATTTGCATTACTACAATTCAATGAAACAAATAATAATTAATAAATACGAGGAAGATGCATATGATGAAGAAGGTAACCTCATAATGCCTGATCCTATAAGAAATAGAATATCGGATAATTTCACAATGTTGCTTGATGATGTATTCTCAATGAGAAAAACTGTTGAATCAGCAGTAAGTGAATATAAAGAAAAATGTAAAAATAAAGAATATAAAAGTTTTATAGCAGAAATTAACTTAAACTAAAAAGCTAAAAGTAGCCAAATATGTTAACTTGTACTGAGCTAAAAGAGGATTCCCCAATGTCAATAGGTGTTTTGGGGATTAATAAGAACGGAAAAGCCCGATGACTTTGCCTGCTATAATAATATCTTCATAAACGAGGAGGGGATCCATTGAGCTATTCTCAGGCTGCAGGCGGATATGGTCTTTTTCTTTATAATATGTTTTTACCGTAGCTTCGTCCTCAAGTACTGCAACAACTATATCGCCGTTGTTGGCTGTGGCTTGCTGCTTAACCAAAATTAAATCGCCCTCGAGTATTCCGGCCTCTATCATGCTGTCGCCTTTTACCTTGAGCATGAATACAGTGGAATTTTTAGTGTATGCGGATGAAACGGTGAAAGTATCTTCGATGTTTTCAACGGCTAAAATAGGGGAGCCGGCTGCGACACGACCTACAATAGGTACTTCCACAAGGTCTGAGCTTCCTATTTGATTGAGATTTTCAGGCAGGCGTATGGATCTGGATATGGTGCTGTCCATCTCGATGAAACCAAGACTTACTAATTTTTTTAAATATGCGTGAACGGTGGATGTTGATTTAATGCCAACGTCTTTGCAGATATCGCGAACAGAAGGAGCATAACCCCTTTTATCTATGGATTTGCGCAAATATTCAAGAACATTTTGCTGCCGTTCAGATAATGAATCGTTCATTTTGACACCTCTAAAATTAATTCCAGATAAAGAGTACCATATATGGTTAATTAAGTCAAACAAATGTTCGTATTAGGGTTGACGACGAACAGTTGTTCTGGTATCATGTAAACACAAAGAACAAACGTTCGGAGGCATACAAATGAAAAAGAGATATGTTTTGAAAAATAAGAGAAGATTTATAATAGCACTGGCAATAGTCATATCAATAATAAGCAGTATTTTTCTAATAGCAACTACAAAGACTAAAGGTTATAGCGAAATAACTTACAAAGAGATAGTTGTAACAAATGGCGATACACTTTGGGATATTGTGTCGGAAACTTATGGGAACAACATAAATATTAGAAAAAAGGTTTCAGTAGTACGGAAGGCAAACGCCATGAGCACATCAGAAATTATGGTGGGACAGGTGCTTCTTCTGCCGGAAAACTAGAAAACTCAAAAACCGGAATTTATTGCCCATTTTTTTATTTGTTGTATAATTGAGAATAATCACAGTGTGAGCTGTGAAGGGGATTATTATATAGCAGGAGTAATAAAATGGGTTTTCTTGATGATATAAAAAACAGAATATTGATTTTCGATGGCTCCAAGGGTTTCATGTTGCAGCAGGCCGGACTACCTGCCGGAGAATCTCCTGAGACGTTCAATCTGTCGTATCCTGAAATTGTGTATAAATTACATAAAGCTTATATTGACGCTGGATGTGATGTTATTCAGACCAACACTTTCACCGGTAACAGAGTATTGCTTGAAAAGCATGGTCTTGGTGAAAGTGTCTATGAAATCAACAGGAGCGGGGCCGCTATTGCAAAGAGGGCAGCCAATGGCAATGCATATGTAGCTGCCAGCATAGGTCCCACCGGCTTGTTATTTGAACCATTCGGCAAACTGACTTTTGAGATGGCTTATGATGTATTCAAAGAACAAATACAAGCTGTTGCAGACGGCGGGGCGGATATCGTTAATTTTGAAACGTTTACAGATATTGCAGAAATGAAAGCCGCGCTTCTTGCAGCCAAAGAAAATACCAGTCTTCCGGTTATATGCTCAATGGCATTCGAAAAAAATCACAGAACGCTTATGGGAACAGAACCGGAGGCATGTGCCAGGATTCTTAAAGCAGCCGGTGCTGATATGGTGGGAGCGAATTGTTCCTTCGGCCCGGCGCATATGATTGAAATTATAAAAGCAATGGCCGTAACAGGCGAATTCCTGAGTGTAAAGCCAAATGCAGGGTTACCGAGAATTGAGAATGGAGAAACGGTATACGACCAGTGTCCAGTTGATTTCGCAGAAGATATTACGGATTACTTTCAGTTGAATGTAAGGCTTATTGGTGGCTGCTGTGGCACTACCCCGGCATTTATTTCCGAGATAATAAAGAAAAGTGAGTTAAAGAAATACGAGGGGAAAGTTGATAACAGAGAGTATCTTTGCTCCTCAAGAGAATCAGTCCTTGTTGAAAAAATTATTAACATAGGCAAATTACTATTAACCGATGATATGGATAAGGAGGAAATAACCGAGAATTTATATGAATTGGCATATGATGATTCTGATGCAATTGAAATTGAATACATGGGAACTGATATGGGAACTATTGAAAATATTCTCCTAGAGAACATCAACCTTCTTAAAAAAACCATTATAATATCGGGGAACAATGAACTTGCAATAACAAAAGCCCTCAGAATTTACCCCGGGCTTGCGGGGATAAGAAAAAAATTATCCAAAAACTATGGAGCAATTGTTATTTAAACTCAGTTTTCATCAATTATATTTTCAATATCCGTATCCTCGAGGAAATCAGCCATTTTGCCGCTTGCATAGCTTCTGCCTTCATCCGTCAGCATATCCCTCAACCCGGAGAATAGGTTCTTAATGAAATTCTTTATAGCCCCCAAAAAACCTGAAGATGCTGATGTGTTCACAGGGGCTGGTGCAGAGGGAGGCACGCCTGGTGCAACGGGGCCTAATGTGCCATTAAATGAAGCACTGCCGAAAATTGAGGTTTTAGTGAGGGCGTTAGCTATGGCAATGCCTGCAGTAGACAATCCCACGCCGGCTGCAACATCCGCTTGTTTTGACGGAGTCGGCACATGAGGGCGTTCTTCATGATAGTAATCAGAAGAATATCCATCTTTAATATGACCGGCATTCATATAGTATGTTTCTTCACCCGGAACTTCTAAATATATTGTCCAGTCCCATGGATCTCCTTCGACGTCCAGGTCCAGAGCTATAGAATTAGTATAAGAATAATCAGTTACAAATTCCATAGTAGCGGGGCTGATTTCAATCAACGTGCCCTTGACTGTACCCGAGTACTCTTTTATATTATTATTCCGATCCCAATAATAGGTGAAGGTTCCTGAAATAAAAGGCAAACCATCTTTTAAAGCATCACGGTCATAAGTTAAATATAGGTCAAGCGTGTGAATAGCCGGACCATAAATGCTGTTCTCTGAGAATTCTACCGTGTATTGTTCATGAACCTCTTTGCCATTGATGAATTCGATGTCCATAAGCATATGAAGCCGGTGAAAGGGAGGAACTTCGCCGGATACTATATGTTCAAAGCCATAGGCATTGAATTTTCTGGGGGCATCTTTCATCAGCTGGGAGTTTTCAGGACTTATTTGAGCGAAGACTACGGCAAAACATGACATTCCGAATACTAAAAATAATATCAAAATAATAGAAGTAATTCGTTTCATAACTGTTCACCTATATAAGTCATTTACTGACTGTTATTCCTTTTCTATATCAGTAGGAAGTATATTTTCTAAATTTTCCGATAACTTACCGCTGGCATAGCTTCTGCCTTCATCAGTTAGCATTTCTCTTAGCTGGGCAAAAAGATTTTTAAAGAAATCTTTTATTACACCAAAGAATCCGCCTCCTGAACTGTTTGTGGGGGCAGGCGAGGCTGGTGCAGGCGGTGGTGCCGGTGCCGAAGGATTAAAAGAACCGTTAAATGAAGCGTTCCCGAATATGGATGTCTTTGTAAGGGCATTTGCCAAAGCGACCCCTACGGTCGTAAAGCCAACTCCTGCAGCAACATCAGCCTGGGTTGACGGCCTGGGTATATGCGGGCGTTTTTCATGCTCCATATAATCTTTAACTGTTCTGGCATCATATACCTCTGTGGTGTCAGCAGGGGCTGCGGCAAAAGACATGCTTGAAATTCCCAGCAATAGTATCACCAACAGAAAAATGGAAGATGTTTTTTTCATATCAAACCATCCAATCCATAAGCATTGCAAATACGGTTGACGCAATTATGCCAAAAAAGAAAGGCATTGATTTCATCAGGCTCCATTTTCGACTGCCTCTGCCAAGGGCATTACCCAAAAGCATTCCGATTAAAGCAAAGCTGGTGCAGATGAATACCTGAACCAGACACCAGCCCAGAACCACATAAGCCATTACCATGAGGACACAGAACGGTATGGATATAAGCCATACATCCAGGGGACTTTGGTAATCATTGATTTTCAGTTCGCCTTTAGCCACCAGTTTTTTTGAAATGACAATATAGTAAAGAGTTTGGAAAAGGAAAACCGCTGTAAAGAAAATGAAAGTTACAATGAATCCCGTGAACCAGCTGCTCTTGAAATAATCCGCGACCTGCATACCGCTGAATACGGAGAATGTTACTATTACCAGACCTATTATAAGTAGTTTGATTTTAGGCATAAATTTCCTCCTTATCCTACAATCGCCAGGATCATTTGCCATGAGCCCAATAGTATTACTCCTGCGAGGGTTGCCAGCAGGGGAGGCATAAATGCTCTGCCCTTGCCAAGTGTTCTTACACCTGCATAAATTGGCAACAGGGTGCAAAGTAATCCTGATATGCCGAATGCGGCAGAAGAACTATTGCCGAAGATGCTGTAGATTAATCCCAGCACTACAGAAAAAACCATATACGTATGGGAGAGTGCTATCAGTGAAATGACTTGGTCCGTGCGTAAGTTCATTTTATAGTATGAAAGTATAAAATCAATAATGACACCGATAAGACCTACAATGATATAGCCTACGACAAATCCAAGAAAGCATATAAATAAAATCTTCCATACGGAATACACTCCCTGTCTGTACCTCTCAATTCCTATCTGCAGGAAAAACAGCAGCCAGCCGATCGCAGGGAAAAGCAAATAAAGATACCATTTTTGTTTTTCCTTGATTTTCAATACTCCGGTAGGATTTAACGCAAAAACAGCAAAACCTTTTATTTTTGATAAATAACCGCCGGAAGAATCGTTCTTTGTTCCAGTTTTAGAATTATTATTCATATTTTTACCCCTGATTTAATATAGAAATTATAACACTCCCGGTAATATTTATAAAACCCTAAAATTAAAAAATCAAACAAATTGGCAATATATCCAGGTCTTCCCCGGTAAATAGTCATATAATGAACCTCTTAAATAAAAAGTTGGGAGATGTAGGCCATTGTAAAATTATTTTTTTAAGGAAATGAAACATGTTAGTATTGACCTGCTTCCTGAT
>JAUVJE010000206.1 GCA_030592355.1 Clostridia bacterium | reverse complement strand
TGAGGTTGAATATAGATGAGTGATATGTTATACTTTCTCACGATAAAGGCTGGGAAAAAGAGGAGTAGTTTTTGATAGACCGGACAGAGAAAGACGCCATGGCTGGAAGCGTCTGCGGTCAACAATTATGAAGTTCGCTTTGGAGCTGCGTTCTGAAGGATAAGTCTTGTAGGAATGGCCGGGTGGATCCGTTAAAATCTATGCATTAAATGATGTGATAAGAGTTCGTTTTTACGAAAAATCGGGTGGTACCGCGGAGCATGCCTTCGTCCCTATGGATGATGGCTTTTATATTGCCCGGATTTTTAGGACACCGCACGGTGTATAATAAAAAAGTAAGATATGCAGGGGAAAGGGGTTTCGCTAATGAAACAGAAGTTGAAGGATATACTGGAATTAGCCGGTAATGAAATCAGCGTAATCAGGGATGCTAAATCTTTGGAGGATGCCAGGGTAAAGTTTCTGGGTAAAAAAGGCAAACTGACTGAAGTGCTCAGGGGTATGGGTCAGCTTAGTAAAGAAGAACGCCCCGCCATAGGCAAGCTTGCCAATGAAGTCAGGCAAAAGATTGAAAGTATATTTGCGGAGGTAGCGGCCCAGGTAGAAAAAGAGGCTCTCGCTGTGAAATTTGAAAAAGAAAAACTTGATGTTACAATTCCCGGTAATAGAAGGGGAATCGGTAAAAAGCACCCCCTGACACAGGCGATTGAAGAGATGGAAGAAATATTTATCGGTCTTGGATACGATATTGCCGAAGGACCGGAAATCGAGACTGTTCAAAACAATTTTGATGCATTGAATACAGAACTAAATCATCCGTCAAGGGATGAACAGGATACTTTTTATATAACAGACGATATTCTGCTGAGAACGCAGACATCCCCTGTACAAATACGCGTTATGAAAAGTTCCAAACCACCCATTAAGATAATATGTCCCGGTAGGGTATATAGGGCGGATACGGTTGATGCAACACATTCTCCGGTGTTTCATCAGATAGAGGGTCTTGTAATCGACAAAGGTGTAACAATGGGAGATCTTATCGGCACATTGAAACTATTTGCGAAAAACTTGTTTGGCGAGAATACAGAAATTCGTTTGCGTCCCCATCATTTCCCATTTACCGAGCCAAGCGCAGAAGTTGATGTGTCATGCTGGGTATGCGGAGGAACCGGATGCCGTGTATGCAAAGGAGAGGGTTGGATTGAAATACTGGGAGCCGGTATGGTTCATCCGAATGTCATGAAAGCATGCGGAATAGACCCGGAAGTTTACAGCGGATTTGCCTTCGGAATGGGTGTTGAACGAGCTGCTATGGGCAGACACAGTATAAGTGATCTCAGGTTATTGTTCGATAACGACCTGCGTTTTCTTGACCAGTTTTAGGAGGATGAAATGAAAGTACCATACAGTTGGATTAAAGAATATACAAAAATTGAAGCGGGTGCCAGGGAATTCTGCGAAGCCATGACCATGTCCGGTTCTAAAGTCGAGGGATGGGAAATGCTCGGGGAAGATATCAAAAAAGTAGTAACCGGGAAGATTACTGAAATAATTTCGCATCCTGACGCTGATAAGCTTATTGTAACCAAGGTTGATGTCGGCGACAGTATTATTCAGATAGTCACAGGAGCAAAAAATATTAATGTTGGCGACTATATTCCTGTTGCACTTCATGGTTCTTCGCTGCCGGGAGGGTTAAAGATAAAAAAAGGAAAGCTCAGGGGAGTGGTTTCCGAAGGGATGCTTTGCTCAATATCCGAATTGAATATAACCGTTAACGATTATCCAAATGCAATAGAAGACGGGATTTTTATTCTTGACAAGGAAGTTGAAACCGGACTTGATATTACCGGCGTTCTCGGACTTGATGAAACAATAATTGAATTTGAAATTACCTCTAACAGACCTGATTGTTTTTCAGTAATTGGTCTGGCCAGAGAAGCGGCAGCCACTTTTAAAAAAGATTTCACAGTCAAAGTACCGGTTCTCAAAGAATTGGCAGGCGATGATATTAATGATATGGTATCCATAGAAGTTGAAAACTTCTCACTGTGTCCAAGATACACTGCAAGAGTAATAACTGACGTTAAAATTGAGACATCCCCGGAGTGGCTGAGACAGCGGCTGCGTGATGCCGGTGTCCGTCCTATAAACAATATCGTTGACATCACAAACTATGTTATGCTCGAATACGGCCAGCCTATGCATGCTTTTGATCTTGATAACATTGCCGGTAAAAAAATCATTGTAAGAAATGCTGTTGAAGGTGAAATACTAGAAACCCTTGACGACCAGCCCAGGAAACTGGACCCATCAATGCTGGTAATCGCAGATGCCGAAAAACCGGTGGCTGTGGCAGGAGTAATGGGAGGTGCCGACAGCGAGGTATCGGACAGCACCGTCAATATACTTTTAGAGTCAGCGAACTTCAACAATATAAGCGTCCGCCTTACTGCACAGAAACTTGTAATGCGTACTGAATCATCGGGACGTTTTGAAAAAGGGCTTGATATCAATAATACGCTTCCCGCTGTCAATAGGGCTTGCGAACTTATTGAAGAGCTGAGCGCAGGCAAAGTTATGTCGGGCATTGTTGATGTATGCGGGGAAGTATCCGATAAAGAAAGTATAGAGCTCAGGGTTGATAAAATAAACACATTTCTGGGAACTGGTATTTCAAGAAATGGGATGCTGGATATATTCGAACTCCTTGAAATCAAAGTTGACGGGAATATGGTCACGGCACCATCTTTTAGGCCTGATATTCAGTGCGAAGCAGACTTGGCTGAGGAAGTAGCAAGATTTTATGGATATAATAATATTAAAGCTACTATGCTCGCAGGTGAAAGTTCAACGCAGGGAAAAAGGTCCTATAAACAAAAATTAAGAGACATTATTGAAGGTGTTTGCCTTTCTTCGGGGATGTATGAGATATACACATACTCATTCACAAGCCCCGGAATTTTTGACAGGCTTGGGCTGGCGGCTGATGATCCGCTTAGAAAAACAGTTGTTATTCGGAACCCGCTTGGTGAAGATTACAGTATAATGAGAACCACGACTCTACCGGATATGATGAAAGTAATCGCTCACAACAGCAATCGAAACGTTGAACAGGGTGCTTTTTATGAAATGTCTTTTACCTATCATCCGATATACGGAAACGATTTGCCCGATGAAAGAACCGTCCTTACTCTTGGCATGTACGGAAACGGGGATTTTTATGACTTGAAAGGTATGGTCCAGGAAATTACGGAGACTCTGGGTATCAAAGGCATAGAATATGTGCCGATAAGCGACAATCCGATATACCACCCCGGACGATGCGCCATGCTCATGAAAGAGGGTTCAAGTATTGGAATTATCGGACAGGTTAATCCATCGCTGTTGGATGAATTCGAGGTGCCTGAAGACACTTTGATAGGAACCCTTGACGTGGAAAAACTCTACGAACTATCTCAAATTGAAAGAATATACAGCGAGTTGCCCAAGTATCCGGCGATAACCAGGGATATTGCGGTTTTGGTTAATGATGATATAACGGCAGGAAGTATAATTTCTGTTATAAAAGAAAGCGCAGGCGCTTATCTTGAGAAGGTTGAATTCTTTGATGTGTACAAAGGAAAACAAATTGGGGAAGGTAAAAAAAGCCTTGCATTTTCAATAGTATATAGGTCATTGGAAAAAACTTTGACAGAGGAAGAAATCAGCGCTAGCTTCGATAAAGTTGTAAAGGCTCTGGCAGAAAAAACAGGTGCCAAACTCAGATAGTTCAGCGGAGGATTGTAATGGAAGAAACATATAAATTATTCGATGGAGACAGATT
>JAUVJE010000063.1 GCA_030592355.1 Clostridia bacterium | reverse complement strand
GAGAAAATGGACGATACCGCGGAAAGCAAGTCTGCTGAAACCATACCATCGAGTATTATTTCATAGTTTCCGCTCTTTACAGTTTTTGCATCAAGAAAATCCAGCGCCATATCAACGGCGGTCTTTGCCATCTTATCAACATCGAATTTAGAAAAATCATTGTCAATTATAAAATCATACCCGGAACTGAAAACATCATTTTCAGAAGCCAACACCATAATGAATGCATATGCATAGTTCCCGCTGTCAGTCAATTCAAGACCCTTTGTATTGGCAAGCAGCGAGGTGCCCGATCCCGTACCAAGCACACAGTATTGACTCGCTTTTATTCTCGGATCCATCGCGAGCGCCTTTTTTTCAAGTTCCATGGCAAAATCGATTTTCTGCTTTTCAGTAACGTTTTCAAGGTCCGGGTTCACATTATCCACAGGTGTATATTTTTCAGAACCGCTAAAAATAACATCATCATCCGTACTGTCGTTTATTTCAGCATTTTCCATGGCACCCTTAATGAGGAAATCTACTGAATCCCCGGAAATTTTTTCTGTGTATGAATAACCGATTTTCCCATTGTAAAAACCCCTGAAACCAAGTCCTGCATTGGCTGCAAGCTTATATCCGTCAATTTCCTGTTTGGAAATCTTCACTTCAAAAACTTCGCCTTCGCTGATATATACTTCCATATCTGCCATGCCGGCCGCAGTTCCCGTCTTAAAAATATCTGATATTAATTGCTTTTTATTCATTTTATCTTCCTCCCACAGTTATTGACGAGACTCTGATTGTAGGCTGTCCTACATTTGCCGGTATGTTCCCGCTTGATGACCCGCACATACCCTGCGCCATATCCATATTGTCTCCGACCATATCTATTTTCTTCAATACATCCATGCCTTTTCCAATCAGGGTTGCTCCCCTGACAGGTTCTGCTACCTTTCCGTCTCTTATCATATATCCTTCACGCACTGAGAAATTGAACTCGCCGGTTCCGGGATTGACGCTTCCGCCTCCCATTTCCTTGGCATATAATCCAAATTCAGTATTTTCCAGTATTTGCGGTCTCGTACTGCCGCCGTTTGCAATATATGTATTGGACATCCTTGATGTAGGCGGGAACCTGTAGCTTTGCCTTCTTCCCGAACCCGTGGATTCCATCCCCATCTTCCGTCCGTTGAATTTATCTACCAGGTAACTTTTCAATACACCATTTTCAATCAGAATATTTCTGCGGGTTTTAGTTCCCTCATCATCTATATTTGCAGAACCCCACTCATTCGGCATTGTGCCGTCATCAATGGCCGTTACAATGTCAAGAGCAACTTTCTCCCCGAGTTTACCGGCAAATACGGATGTTCCCTTTGCCACGCTGGTAGCTTCAAGTCCATGTCCGCAGGCTTCGTGAAATATAACGCCGCCAAAAGCATTGTCTATTACTACGGGAATGACACCGGCTTTGCAGTAATCCGCCTCTGCCATAACCTTGGCCATGCGGGCAGCTTCTCTCCCCAGCCCCTTCATATCAAGTCCCTGTGCAAATTCAAATCCCATATGAGCTCCCGGGTTAACGGAACCTGTCTGCATCTGGCCGTCTTTCTCGGCTATTGCACTGATTATAAGCCTCGTATGTGTCCTGCTGTCCTCCACATACAGTCCTTCTGAATTAGCAATTGCGATATTTTGCATAACATCCAAATACCGCGATGAAGCCTGGCTGATTATAGAATCATAATCTTTTGCACTGTAATATCCGACTTTGACTATTTCCAGTTTCTCCTTTTTGGATATAGAATACGGCATTATTTTTATTCCATGGGCATTGCCGGGTTTTGTTTCATCCAATACGATATCAATTCCGGTTGTTTGTCCTCTTACAGCCTCTGCAGCTTTTAAAGCTGTCTTTACCAAACTGTCTTTATCAAAACTGTTTGTGTACGCATAAATGCAGTTGAGTCTGTTAAAAATCCTTATTCCAACGCCGAAATCCCTGCCGGATTGAGTTGATTCAAGCTGTCCGTCTAAAAAATTTATACTTCCCCTTGAAGTATCCTCAATGAACAATTCCGCGAAATCCCCGCCCGTAGACAGCGCTGCCTCCAGAACGGAAGTAATAATACTTTTTGAAATCATAATTTCACCTTTTCCTTTTTGGTTTAAGTAGGTGCCTTTTTCTTTAGTTAAGGCAACAACTATTATACCATGAACCTGTTACTCAGGCAGGTAGACATGTCTATATTGATTCTCGCCTTTCTCCCCTCCGTATTTTAATAAACCCTCAAAGAGTGTTGATAAAAAATATACAAAGCAAAGAGGCTGTCGTTTTGCGACAGCCCCTCTCATTATTTGTTTTTTTCAATTGATTTCCCTGAGCATCTCGCGAAGCTTCATAATTTCATCCTTGGTAAATGACACTCCCTTGGACATTTTCGCCCTATCGGGCGACCATTCCCTTATATCATACTTCGGATCTCTCTCATTCCAGCTTACCATGTTAAATTCTTTGGTCCAGCCTCCGGATGAAACCTGTAGCACACCCAGTCTTTCTACTATTTCATACTTAAATTCGCTCATATAAAAGCCTCCTTATATATTACAATATATGTAATTTCGACAGCGGCTTTCGATTTCCTTTTTAATTGGTAATATTTAGGGCTTATTGAATAACTCAAAATGCTTGTTCAAAAGTTTTTTAAACAATTTTCAGTTGCTCAGGTGCAAAGTTTTAAACAAAAATCCCAGAAAAACCTTGCACCTTCACAGAACTTAATGCCTGGTTTTGTCCTATTCAGTGCGCCAATAAATACGGACATACGCTAAAACACAGGTATCTAATTATGTTTTTAGCTTATACGGCTGTCGCCGTTGCTGAATATTTAAAATCTTGTGGTATTCAGTATTCCCTATTTACTAATATTTATTGTATGAACTCATTTGCTCTGTTGCTTTTCTGGATTTGGCTCTTATCCGCGGTTCTTTTTCATATCCAATGGCTATCAGCAACCCAACCTTCTTTCGCATTGGTATATTAAGCAGTCTTTTAATTTCTTTCGGTTTGAACCATCCTAATATACATGTACCCAGCTCCAGTTCCGCAGCCTGAAGGCAAAAATGCTCCACTGCCATGCCCAAATCCATATATGCATAATCCAAATTTGAATACACGGCTCCGGCTATTGATGCAAGGGTACCCGGCTCTATGACAATTACAGCAAATGCTGCCGCATCATCAGTGAATTTATTAAACCGCGCTATAGGACCATAAGTACATGAAGCGACTTTTTTAACCAATTCCGGATTATCAACTACAACAAATTTCCATGGCTGGGCATTGCAGGCAGAAGGCGTCAATCTCGCCGCTTCAACACACTTGTCCAATATATCCCTGTCGATTGTTTTTCCGTTAAAATTTCTTACACTTTGTCTTTTTTTAATCAATTCAGAAAAATCCATATTTCTTCCCCTCATTCTTCATATATATAATAATGCAAAACGGCAGGGATTTCTATATACTATTAGCAACGGATGAAGACTAGTTTCCCACGAAAAATAAAAAACCTTTGAAAGGTATGGTATGAAACCCGAATACATAAACAACAAATTAATAATTCCCAAACCCGAATGCGGATGCGATTACCACATAATGCCGGAAACCAACCTCTATATCGGAGACGGTTTAATAAAAAAAGCCCCTGAATATATAAAAGAGCATATAAAAGGCAGTAAATGCGTTTTGGTTACTGATGATAATCTATATGGTTTATTCGGGAAAAAAATTACAGGCATATTATCGCAGGAATTTGACTTAAGTGTATGCATACCTCCTTCAAAGGGAGCATTGAAACCAAATACCGATGCCCTTGGCTATATCATGATGGAAGTGGAACTTGATACAGATTTCCTGATTGCATTCGGTTCCGGAACCATCAACGACCTGACAAGATATGCCGCTGCTAATATGGGCGTACCCTTTGCAAGCATAGGGACAGCCGCTTCTATGGATGGATATGTATCCGTCATCTCCCCAATGCTTAAAGGAAATTTGAAAATAAATAAGCCGGCCGGTTACCCTGTTGTGGGAATATATGACCTCGAAATCATACGAACTGCCCCAGCTGAGATGGTTTTTGCAGGATTCGGTGATGTCATTGGCAAATATATTGCAAAAGCCGACTGGATACTCGGTTCGTATATAATTGACGAGCATGTTTGTCCTTATTGCATAGAACTAGTTGATTCGGCATTGGATTTATGCGAATCCAATCTAGTGGAAATACAAAACCGTACTTCGAAGGGTATCAAAGCGTTGCTCGAAGCTTTATTGCTTACCGGTCTTGCAATGCTGGTTAATACCAACAGCCGTCCCGCTGCATCAAACGAACATAATATGGGGCACTACTGGGAAATGATGAAACTGGCACAGGGGAAAACCCATCCGTCCCACGGCGAGGCTGTAGGAATCGCCACACTTTACTGCCTTGATTTCTATAAAAAATTACTCGCAATGGAAAACCTCAGCATAGAAAGCGGCAATCTCCCGTGGGATACTTATAATCCTGATATCCGGGAAAAAATAATTCTGGAAAAATACGGACTAATAGTCGGGCGCTCGATAATTGACGGCAATCCCGGCGAACCTGTTTCAAAAGATGAAAGACTCAGAAGGGCAAATGTTTTTGTAGCAAAGCTTTCAGAAATTCGTTCCGCATTGTCATTCCTTCCTTCAAGAAGCAAAATAGAATCATATTACATAAAACTACAGGCACCTCTTTCAGCTGAATCAATCGGAATAGAGCACAATCTTTTAAAGGATGCTCTTTTGTATGCTAAAGATTACCGGGACAGATACAATGTGTTTAAGACGGCAGAAGAACTGGGTGTCCTGGAAACTATTGTTGATTCAATTATCTAGAGTATCAATTCTCTGGATTGCATCATAAGGCTCTATATGTATTGATGCAAAGCAATCAAATCCCAGCATACCTTTTAATTCGCATTCAACTATAGTTGAAATATCATGGGCGTCACTTATATTTAATTCCGGATTTACAAGTATATGCACATCTACCGCATGAAGACTGCCGATATGCCGCGTTCTAAGATGATGGTAATCAAGTATGTTGGTGTTCTTGTCCAACATCTTTCTTATTTGCTCAATTTCCTCTTCATCAATAGCCGCATCTGCCAGCTGGCCTAAATTGGGGATCAGTATCTTATATGCGGCTCTGAATATGAAAAGACTTACGATTATCTGAGCGGCGGAATCCAAAAATGCAAAATCATTTCCCAATAACCAAGCACCGCCTGCACCTAATAAAACGCCTAATGAAGAAAGTGCATCAGACCGCTGATGCCACGCATTTGCAATCAAAACTTCGCTTCCGGTTTCTTTTCCTGTTTTCATGGTGAATCTAAAAAGTATTTCCTTAACAACCAGGGAAGCCGCTGCAACCAAAATTACGGCCAAAGCAGGGCTTTCGGCTGCTTCTCCCCTGAAAAATCCTATCAGATCTTCAATACCGTCTTTACCAATTGAAAAACCTGCAATAAATAAAGCTACGCTTACAAGAACCGTCGCAACTATTTCAACCTTCCCATGTCCATAATTATGTTTCTCATCCGCCGGCTTCTGTGTGATTTTTATGCTTATGAAAACAATGATATCCGTAACAAGGTCGGACAGGGAATGAATTCCGTCGGCCACCAAGGCACCGCTTCTGCCTAAATATCCTACGAAAAGTTTACCTGCGCTTAACAGTATATTGATAATAAAACTCATAATCGTTATTTCTTTTGCCTTTTTTCCCCTGTCCATTTAATGTCCTTCCATAAAAAACTCTACTTACTTTCTTCCCTAATCTACGCTAAATAAACCAAATTCTAGATCGACATAATTAAATAAAATTCCCTTTCAGCGCTGTATTTTTTTATGTTTCGTCTGTATCTTAGCTCCTTAAAAATTGTATTTAAAAATCCCTGCATTTTCCTCTGCAGGGATTTTGAAAGTATTTCACTCTGTGAAAAGCTCTATCTGACCCTCAAATTCTCCGTCATTACCTTTTTCCTGTTGCCTTGCTATCTCTTTTAGTCTTTCGCCCAAAACCCATAGCCCTTTGTCTATCTCTCTTAGGCTAAGACCCAACCGGCGTTTAAGATAACTGCAATAACTGACATATTCAAGATAATTATCTATATTTTTCGGCTTGGTATTTATAAAAACGCTTTTACCAAGCTCTTCTCTGTACGCTGCCCAAACTTTGCTGTTTAATATGGGATATTCCGCAGGCTTGAATATATGTATGAAAAATGCCGGCATAACTATTGAATTTCTTGTAATGCTTCTTGCATAATTTAGGAAATTCTCTATTGGAAGGTTTCCGTTTTTGAATGCAAGCCCTGCCCAAAGATTTTCTTTTTTAACGGCTTCTTCTATACAAGAGGTATTGCTCGGTGCCATACCTGACAAATAGTACTTTATGCCATTAACTTCCACAACTTCAGCTGCTTCTGTTTCAGATGTATGAACCTTCCCCAAAAACCAATGGAAAAGATGCCGAACATCTGTAACCAGCTGCTCTCCGGGATCCACGGACCTACTGATTTTACCTAGGTAAAAATTATAAAATTCCTCAGAATACTTTTTAGAATCGTAATCCTTTATTGCATCCAGAATTTCGGACCTGCCCGGCATAATATCACCTCTGCATCCGTATATCCTTTTATTGAGGATATTTACGTTGTTCTTCAAGTCCTATTTTAACAAAATTTACATATTATAACAAGAAACCAGACCGGACCCCTTCAAGGATTGCCGAATCTTTTTTATTTGAAATATTTTACATGGAGCACTATGTACTTTTGGTAAAAGGTTCATGTAAAATCCATTAATCAAATATCTTAATGTTATATTTTTTCATTTCAGCTGCATAATCAACCTTGCTTCCATCTTGAACAGACCCGGCTTCAAGAAAAACAGTCTTTAATGTTAAAAAGAAAATTTTTATATCTAAAACAAACGAATAGTTTCTGATGTAAATTAAATCATACCTTAGTTTATCTATGGCATCAGTCGAGTACTTGCCCATAATCTGAGCCAAACCTGATATTCCGGCTTTCACCGCATGGCGTTTATCATAATCAGGATATTTATTTATGAATTCTTTTACAAAAACCGGTCTCTCAGGACGCGGTCCTATAAGGCTCATATCTCCTTTTAGAACATTCAGCAACTGCGGTACTTCGTCTAACCGGGATTTGCGAAGGAATTTTCCAAATTTTGTAATCCTGCCGTCATTGGCTCCGCTGAGCACAGCTCCCGTTGATTCTTCGGCATCGCGAACCATTGTTCTCAGCTTAATCATTTTAAATGTGCCGTTTAAGGTTACTCTTTCTTGAATAAACAGGACCGGTCCGCGGGAATCCAATTTTATAACCACTGCACAAACCAGCATAACCGGCAATGTTGCTATTATAAGAATAAAAGCAAAGAAAATATCTAAAATTCGTTTTATGAATATTTCTTCGCCCGACAAACCTTTGCTGTCAAAATACAAGTATGGCGTATCGTCAATTTGAGTGAGCCTCGGTCTCATTGTATTGATTTCGTAAAGCTCCGGTATCAAAAGAACGTCCTTGCTGTATCTGCTGCATATTTCAACAATATTATCTTTCAATCTTTTTTCAATCCCCGGGCAAACTACAACTATATCAGTATCGCCAATAACTTTTTTGAAGTCATCAAGACCGGATGTAATATTGCATATATTCTTTATCTCATGTGTCTTTTCTTTATTTTTAATAAACTCATATCCCGTTCTCATGCTTTGCTCTAAGTTGCCGATAATGGTAATTCCCTTGGTTTTCATGAAAAATCTGTAAAGAATTTCAACTAAAATCCGTTCTGCGCTTAAAAATGATATCAGAAGAAGCATAACCAACAGGTATGATATTCTGATTGCTCCGCTATGCCATACCCTTATACTTATAAAAAAGTAAAATAACGCGATTCCGACTATGCCTGCAAGAGAACAATTGAATACAATTTCTTTGTATTTTTTAAAGATGTCCCTATACATATCAGTAAAAATAAAAATCAACACCGTAGATGCTATCGTGACATAAATTATTTTTCTGACGCCAAGCAATACTTGAAAAGCATTATCGCGGCCAAAAAGCAATACAATATAAAAACATATAAAAATAACGGCTGTATCAAGCAGTATAATCAAATAATTTCTTAGTCTTGCCGTACTTTTCATTTGTCCTCCGTTACATCCCGAGAAAGCTGGCATATCTTTCTGCCGCCTTTACAGGACTAAAAAATAATTTTATCTTCCTTGCCCGGTCATTCAATTTTTCTTTATCAATTGACTTGAGTAGGACAATCAGCATTTTGTTTGCGATTTCTGTATACTTATGCGGATTGTCTATATATTCATCACAATCTACATCCGCAACTGCAGTAACAGATGGTATTTTGGTAGACAGCACCTTGGTTCCGCAGGCAAGCGCCTCAATGGGAGTATAGCCAAATCCCATATATCTGGATGCATTTATAAAAAGATCCGCATTGCGATAATAACCAAACAGGATATCCCTGTTAATCCTGCCTGTAATAATAACTCTGCTGGCTAAACCATATTTCTTTATATATCGGTATGCACGGCCGTTTTCATCAATAGTGCCGATAATTACCAAATCATGAGGTATCTCATCCTTTATCCTATTGAATGCCTTTACTATGGCAATCAGATTTTTCTGTTTGGAATCGCTGTTAACGGACAGTATGAATTTCTTCTTAAGCACAATATCAACACCAGGACGTATGTCCGCCACCGGGTTATGTATTACAGTAATTCGGGTTTCAGGTATTTTCTTGTTTTTTGAGAGTATTTCGTTTTTTATTAAATTACTGGCGGCTACAATGTAATCAACTTTTTTGAGTTTCCTGTTTATTATCCTGAGTTTTCTTCCCGAAACTTTTTTTGATTTCAGTCCGTGAACCGTTGCGGCCGTTTTACACTTTAGTTTAACATTCATCATGCTATGGACATGAGGATAGTACATTATATCAAAGGGCGTTTTCTTAAGGTGTTTCCTGATGGTCTTTCTATAGAATGTCTTTCCTCCCTTTTTTACTCCAATTACATGCAGCCCCGGATAAAGAGACAGCAGTTCTTTTTTTACTGGTTCAAGCGCAAACAACACTATTTGCTGCTTTTTACCGGTGTTGTAAAAACCTTTCAGAATTCCAAGCGAAAAAACTCCTTCGCTTGATACTCCTTCTGTATTCTCAATAAAAGTCAGGTCAATTCCGACTGTTTTCATATACTGATTTCCCCCTGGAATACATTTTATCATATATCTCTCCGGGGACAAATAATCCACCGGTTGTCCAAATTATATGAAAAGCATCTGTTTGCAGATTTTCGGTTATTGCAGGTCCCGGTATGCCGGCTGCTGCCGAAGGTTCGATTCTGACGCCTTCGCTTTCATTTAGAAGATAAAGCAGCCTAAACATATCATCATCCGTTACAGTATAAAATCCATTACACAACATTCCCATCATGTGGGACACAAAATCTGACGGACTGGCCACCGCAAGTCCGTCAAGCTCTGTCCTGTTGTCCAATCCATATTCATTTACATTAAGTTCCCCATATTTACCGGTTAACACACTGAGCAACATAGAAGGTGATGCAACAGGTTCTGCGAAGTAACACTTTACACTTCTCCCGAATATGCTTTTAAATCCGAATGTTATTCCACCGGGCGCCCCTCCGACACCACAGGGCAAGTAAAGAATCAATGGTTTTTTGGGCGTCGGAACTATCCCGTTGGCCTTAAGATTATCCTTTATTCGAAGTGCTGACACAGCATACCCCATAAACAGGTTGATTGATCTTTCATCGTCGACAAAATGTATTTTGTTGTCATTTTTAGCTTCTTTTCGCGCCATGGCTGCTGCACAAGTGAAATCTCCTTTATGTTCAATCACTGCAACCCCGTTTTTTAATAATCTATCTTTTTTCCATTGTTTTGCATCACGGGACATATGGACACGGGCGCTATATCCCAGACGTGCACTCATTATACCTATACTCAATCCCAGATTTCCCGTAGAAGCAACGCTCATGGAATATCCTGATAGGAATTGCCTTATCTGTGGGGTGCCAATTTTAGTATAGTCATCACCAACGACAAGAAAATTATTTTCAACCAGCAACTCTTCAGTAACTTTCATGACCTCATAAATGCCACCCCTTGCTTTAATAGACCCTGCTACTTCAAGATGACTGTCTAATTTAATAAAAAGATTTCCTTCCATATTCGGATAAAGAATTTTCTGCAAATCAGGGGCTTTCATAAACGGGGATTCTATAATACCGTCTCCTGTCTCAGGAAATATTTTTGAAATCAAGGGTGCAAAGCGTTTCATTCTTTCTTCTGCATCCTGGATTTCCCTGATTCCAATATTAATATTCTCTAAAAAATTGCCTGGATCCTCCGGGCATTCTCTATTTTCGTAAAAAACTGGATTTTTACTGAGAATTTCATCCATAATTTTATTCATGAAGCAATCCTCTTAAGAATTGAATTAACTATGTAAAAAGCCATATAGTACATGCTCCTGAGTAAATTAAGTTTCTCCGTTTTGCGGTAAATCCGCCATCTCCATACCGCTGCCTTTAATTTGTTACCGGAAAGGGATTTACCTGATATTCTGTATAATGCCAGCGGTTCGTCGATACCTCTCATCTGCAGATGTCTTTTAGCATAGTCAAACCATAAAATCAAATCCTCATGTCTTTCACCGGAAAAAATTACAGCACCTGTTTTTTGCCTGTCAATAACGACCGTAAGCATCCCTATAAAATTGTTCTTAAGCAATGCCGTATAACCAGCCTCCATAATGATACGGGCATTTCTGTTGTTTTTGGACAGTCCGTCTTCATTAATAAATTTATATGATGAATAGCTGAGCGCACAAGTATTTTGTTTCATAAATTCAAGTTGTTTTTCAAGCTTTTGCGCTTCCCATAAATCATCTGAATCCAAAAATGCTATATACCTGCCCCGCGCTTTTTCTATGGCGGTGTTTCTGGCCATGGCCACACCGGAGTTCTTTTTGCTTTCTGCAATACTAATTCTCTGATCTTTGCCTGCAGCTTTTTCAGCGTTTTTAACCGTCCCATCCGTTGAAAAATCATCTTGTATTATTAGTTCCCAGTTTTCATATGTCTGCCTCATAACCGACTTAACTGCGTCAAAAATATACTTCTCGCTATTATAAGCAGGCATAATTACAGAAACCATTTCATTAATAAATTGTGTCTTTTCAGTATCCAATCATATCTCCTTCCGGATGCTACTAATATCTTAGCCCAAAACTACCGCCATAGCAAAATATTTCCCCTCTCTCTCCTAATCTTATTTATGCCCAAGGCATATTTAAGATATTATTTATGCCCAAGGCATATTTAAGATATTATTTCTGCCCAAGGCATATTTAAGATATTATTTCTGCCCAGGGCATATTTAATATGTATGAAGAAAAGCCGCACTTATTCAGTACGGCTCTTCATATAAATCCGGCAGCGACCTATTTTCCCGGGACGTCGCCATCCAAGTATTGTCAGCACTAGGAAGCT
>JAUVJE010000205.1 GCA_030592355.1 Clostridia bacterium | reverse complement strand
CTTATAGCAAAGGTCTGGCCACAACATAACATTCATTATAAAACTACAACTGGTAAGCCGTATGCCTTAATAGGGCACGTGCGGTTTGATAAGGGGGAAGTCTAGAGATAGGTTTCCCTACTTTATTGTAAAGATAAATGAAACAGCATTAAGGGCAAACTTGTTTTAGTGTTATTCATTATTCGCATTACATTAATTTGGAATATTAGCGGAGGGATGATATTCCAAATCAGCTGGGATATTTAGTGTTTAGGTTGAAATAATGGTATGTTGTAGTAGTATGTAAATGCGGAGGCCGCTATGAAACTATATGATATGAAAATTAATGAACTCGCCGGAATAACTTATAAATGTTCATGCGGGAAAACCCATTCGGTTGATATCGACATAGTTGATATCTCTTATAACGCAATGAGAAATGCAGCGGTATACGCAGCCGGAAACTGTGATGGTCTGATAACGGTTATATGTGATGAAAACACTTATAAGGTAGCGGGGAAAGCATTTATAGATATGCTCAATGATGAAGGCGTTCAGAATATGGCACATATTATAAGCGGTAGGAATGGACTTAATGTGGCCCCGAATGATGCATGTATCGGAGAAACCATTGCAAGAATAAATCCGGAAACTAAATTTTTTGTTGCTGTCGGATCAGGAGTTATCAATGATATTACCCGGCAGATAAGCTATAAAATGGGTGCCGGATATATAGTTATTGCAACCGCGCCATCAATGGACGGTTATGCCTCTGTAACATCATCGCTGATACTGAACAATGTAAAGGAAAGCATACAGGGACAATATCCAAGGGCGATATTCGGACCTATTGATTTATTGATAAACGCCCCCTATAATATGCTGACTGCCGGATTCGGTGATGTAATAGGCAAATATAACGCATTAAGAGAATGGCAATTCGGGCGCGATTATAAAAATGAACATTATTGCCCGGAGATAGCGCAGTTGGTGGAAAATGTTGTAGATAAATGCAAAAAAAGCGCAGAAGCACTGAGGCTGAGAGATGAGGGCGCAGTAATAAATATAATGGAAGCGCTGGTTTTGGCCGGAATGGCTATGGGACTATATCAAAACACACGCCCGGCATCAGGCGCAGAACACCATATTGTTCATTACTGGGATGTGGATTGCATACGGCGTGGAGAGGAACATGAATTGCATGGCAATTCCGTGGGAATAGGAACCGTTGTTATCTGCCGCTTATTTGATTTGATCAGGGATGAACTGCCGGTTCCTGTAAAAAATGTTGATGGTGGTGTAATCATTGATATCCTGAAAAAAGCGGGATGTATGACCACACCGCAGGAAGCAGGGATAAGCCGCGAACTCTTTAAAGAAAGTATTTTAAAAGGACATACCATGTCTTCAAAATTCACCATTCTTACATATTTGAGCAAGGAAAAACCCGTTGTTCTAGAGAAAGTTGCAGAAAAGCTTTGTAATGAATTTTATTAAGATTTATTAACAAAACAAAACCAGTTGTTTCGCCAAGCTCTCTTTATAGCCGTTTCATTAACGCATATAGCATTAATCCTGATTTACCAACCAAGGATCGATTAATCGCAATTCACATTTTAACACGTAAGCCGCAGTTATCTGATATTATTGGAAATAGCTTATATGGGGGTGCAATATGTCTTTTAAAAAAGCAAAATGGGTAGTCAGTAAAATATTCAGAGATAAAAAGCCCATGGACATAAGAAAGAAGGGAAGACTCAATCAGGAAAATCCCGGGCACCTTGACGAGTTTAGAAATATACATACGCTTTTTAGACTGGAATTTTATAACCCGGAAAAAGCTGTAATCTTGCGTTATGCAGCTGATGATATTACTAAAATATATATTAACGGCAAATTCATAGACATGGGACCTGCCGCATCATATCATTTCTGTTTTGGTTATCTTGAAATTGATATTACGGAATATTTGATTAAAGGAAAGAATGTTATAGGTGCTCATCTTTATTATCAGGGCGAATTAAACAGGGTATCCCCGGGAGGCGACTTTAGGACAGGTCTTATTGCTGAAATTGAAGCTGATGGTCAAATAATCGCATTTACGGATGAAAATATGAAATGCAGGTTAACAGAAGCATATGGCAGAGGAGAAATATTTGCCTACAGGACCCAGTATCTTGAGCATTTTGATGCAAATATATGGGAATATGACTGGGCGGATATAAAGTTTAATGCAGACCATTGGGAAAATGCATTCATAAAAGAAAACAATGACCATACCTTTTCAAAGCAAATTTCAAAACGTCTTCAATTTTATGATGTCGTTCCGGTTACTGAAAGTAAAACTGATAAAAATGCAATCCTTTATGACCTCGGATGCGAGTATGCGGGCGTCCCATATATTTCAGCAACGGGCAAAAAAGGTGATGTTATAGAGGTCTTGTGTGCCGAGGAACTGGATGAAAACGGCAGGGCGAGATACGATATGAGGTGTAATTGTTATTACAGACAGACATTTATACTTTCCGGGGCAGAAAAAGAGCATACTGAGTTTTATGATTACATGGCTTTTCGATACATGGAAATAATTATTCCCGAGGGTGTTGAAATTAATGAAATAAAAATGGCGGCCAGAAACTATCCATTTGAATATGACAGTACAGATTTTAACTCAGGCAATCAAAGGATGAACGATATCTGGATAATATGCAAAAATGCTGTCCGAACCGGAACCCAGGAAGGCAGCCTTGACTGTCCCACACGGGAAAAGGGTCTTTACCTGGGTGACATGACAATAACAGGACAAAGCCATTTTTATCTTACCGGTGATTTATCCATCATGGAAAGAGCATTAAGAGGATTTGGAATATCAACTTATTACACACCTTCAATTCAGACTACTACTCTCAATCATTATATCCATTCATTAGTGGATTATTCCTTTCAATACCCCTTGAACTTGCTTTTTTATTATAAGCACAGCGGAGATAAGGATTTTCTGAGAGAAATGCTTCCATATTGTGAAACTATGATGAATTACTACAGGCAATATGATAAAGAAGGGTTGCTGTATGATGATTTAATCGACATGCACCTTGTGGACTGGCCAAGGGAACCATACGATTTTTCTGATGGATATGATTATGATTTAACCAGGGGAAAAACATACGGTACCCACAATTTAGCAAATATATTTTATATCTGCGGGCAGCAATGCATGAACGAGATATATGAAATTCTGGATATGCAATATGAAAACAAGCTGCCATTGATGAAAAAGGCATATATTGATGCTTTTTATGATTATGATAAGAAACTGTTCACTGACACGATTGAAAGCGACCATACATCGCTGCATTCAAATATCCTGCCACTGTATTTTGGTGTGGCACCTGATGAAAGCATCCCTGAAATAATTAAAATGGTTGAAGAAAAGAGATTAAACTGCGGCGTATATATAGCATATTTTCTATTAAAAGCGCTTTGTAAAAACCATAGGAAAGATTTGGCGCTGGAATTGATATTGTCAGACGACCGGTTTTCATGGGGGACAATGATTAAGCAGGGAGCTACAACTTGCTTTGAAGTGTGGGGCAAAGAATATAAATGGAACACCAGCCTGTGCCATCCGTGGGCGAGCGCGCCTATTCCGATTCTCGTAGAGGATATCATGGGAATAATTCCGTCAGAGCCCGGGTGGGCCGGATTTAAAGCCAATCCCTTCAAAGCGGACAGATTGGGTAATTTTAATATGACAATTCATGTGAACGGATATCGAATTAAAGCGGAAAGAACAGACGGTTCTGTTAATTTCACCCGTATACCAAAATAAAGCAAAGCATCAGGCTATCCTGGATGAAATTAGTTAAACCACACAAATTATT